>DASZXN010000036.1:0-10913 GCA_035545875.1 Phototrophicaceae bacterium | reverse complement strand
GTCAACGTTTTTCACACCTGCGAGCGAGTTGCGTTATACTTGGTCGGCAAGTCCTATGAACCAGCGAGGAACCCGTTGTGACACCTCCGCCCGACATTCCCGAAAAGGAAATCCGTAAGCGCTGCGCCGGGCTGCTGTCCTCTGCTGCCGAAGAAGCGCGGCGGCTGGGGCATAACTACATTGGCACAGAGCACATTTTCATCGCGGCGACCAAGATCGAGGATGGGGCGACGGCAGGGCTGCTGCGCCGCGCCGGGCTGAATCCACGCACGGTACGCAACGAGATTCGCCGTGAAATCGGCACGGGCGAGGGCAGCCTCGACGAAGTGCTGCCGATCACGCCGCGCGCCGAGATGGTGCTGTCGCTGGCGATTTTCATGGCTGACCGCGAAGAATCCGAGGAAGTGGACGAGGCACACGTCCTGCTGGCCTTGATGCAGGAGGGCGAAGGCGTCCCGATCCGCAAGCTGGTCGAACTCGGCTTCAACGTCAACCTGTGGCTGCAACGCCTGCTCAACGAGGCGTATGAGAAAGACCTCGCCAGCCCGGACGAGAGCGAATTGTTCCAGCTTTCCGACATCGACGATTTCATGGGCGATGAACCGTTTCTGCAATCTTCCGCTGAACACGAAGTCAAGCCGGGCAGCCGCACACCGACGCCGCTGCTCGACAAGTATGGGCGTGACCTGACGGCGCAGGCCGCCGAAGGCAAAATTGGCCCGGCGATTGCCCGCGAGCGCGAGATTCGCACGGTCGCGCGGACGCTGGCGCGCAGCAAGAAGAACAATCCGCTGCTGCTCGGTGACGCTGGAGTCGGCAAGACGGCAGTCGTCGAGGGGCTGGCCTATGCGATTCACGCGGGAACCGCACCTGAATCGCTGCTCAACCGCCGGATCGTCCAGATCGAAGTCGGGACGCTGGTCGCCGGGACGAGCCTGCGCGGTCAGTTCGAGGAACGGCTGATCGGGATTGTCGAAGAAGCGGCGCGCGCCGGAAACGTGATCCTGTTCATTGACGAAATCCACACGATTGTCGGCGCGGGCGATACGATTGACAGCAACCTTGATGCTGCCAACATTCTCAAGCCCGCGCTGGCACGCGGCGAGATCGTCTGCGTTGGCGCGACAACCCACGAAGAATATCGGCGGGCGATTGCGCAAGACCCGGCGCTGGATCGGCGTTTCCGCCCGATTGACATCGAAGAACCGAGCGAGGAGGACGCGCTGGCGATCCTCGCATCGCAGCGCGAGCGGCTGGAAACGCATCACGACGTGGCGATTCGCCCGGATGCGCTCGAAGCAGCGGTACGGATGTCGGTGCGTTATATGCCGGATCGTCGGCTGCCGGACAAAGCGCTCGATCTGTTGGACGAAGCCTGCGCTCGTGTAACGATCCGCACGAGTTCGCCGGACGAAGAGGATGGCAACACCGAAGAAGTGCGCGTTGAAAACATCACGGCGGTGCTGTCCGAGTGGACAGGCATCCCGGTCAATGAACTGACGACGGACGAGAAGCGCCGCCTCGCTGACCTCAGATCGACGCTGATGGCGCGAGTCGTTGGGCAGGACGAAGCCGTCGATTTGGTGACAGCGGCGGTCAAAACGTCGCGGGCTGGCCTGCACGATCCGAATCGCCCGGTCGGAGTGTTTCTGTTTCTAGGGCCGTCGGGCGTCGGCAAAACCGAACTGGCACGGGCGCTGGCGAATTTCCTGTTCGGCAGCGACGACGCGATGCTCCGGCTCGACATGTCCGAGTTTCACGATTCGCACACCGTCGCGCGGCTGATTGGCGCGCCGCCCGGCTATAAGGATAATCAGCGCGGCGGTCAACTGACCGATGGACTGCGCCGCCGTCCGTACAGCGTGGTGCTGCTCGATGAAGTCGAGAAGGCCGCGCCGGAAGTATTCGACATTTTTCTGCAAGTGTTCGACGAAGGCCGCTTAAGCGACGCGCACGGCGGCAAGGTCGATGCGCGCCATTCCGTGTTCATCATGACGAGCAATATCGGTACGGAAGAAGGCACGCGTCCAGCGCTGGGGTTTGTCGCCGGGGAGCGCGAGCCGGATTACGCCGCGCACCTGAGCCGCTTCTTCCGACCGGAATTCCTGAATCGCGTCGATGAGATCGTCACCTTCCATGCGCTCTCCCACGATACCCTGAGCAAGATTCTCGACCTCAAACTGAGCGATCTGTATGCGCGGCTGCGCGAGCAGAAGTTGAGCCTCGTCCTGAGCGAGACGGCGCGCAGCCTGATTCTCGACAAGGGCTACGATCCGGTCAACGGCGCACGACCGCTGCACCGCGCTATCGAGCGGCTGCTGACGCGACCCCTGAGCGCCAAAATCGTCGAAGACGCCTTCGCGCCGGACGACACGATCTATGCCGATGTCGAAGGGGATCGCCTGTGTTTCACGGCACAAGTCCGGTCGTGAGCAAGCCCGCATTTGTCGAAACAGCCTAATATCCTTGTCGCGCCGGGTTACGTGATGTTAATCTCTGTAAGTGATCGCCGACATAACATCCAATACGGCAAAGCGTAACGATAATTAGTTACAACTTGAGAGAACCAAGCGAGAAAGTGTGATCCTTGAAACCTGAAGTGCCTCAGACCGGACGCCAGCCGATTACGCTGACACCCGCTCAGACACGTGCCGCGCTGCGCAGCGCGCACGCGCTCGATCAGCGTGATCCCTTCGCAACCGATCCTCATACGGACGTGCGGACGCTTGGTCGGCTGGCTTTACGCCGCAGCGACATCAACGATCTGTTCGCGCTCGGTGATCTGTGCGCACGCCAGTCGCTCAACGACGAGGGGCGCTTGCTGGTGTTCTACGTCGGCAAGGTGCTGATTGCCTATCGGCGAGCGCAGGAAGAAGCGGTCAGCAGCATCGACCGGGATCGGGCGCGGCGGGCGAGCGAGGATTACCTGAACTGGCTGGCGGCAGTCGCGCGGGTGTATCCGCTGCGGCGCAATGCCGCCGTCGCGCTGTGGGCGCTGGCCGAAAACGACAGCGATGCCCACGAGCGCGCGGTAGGCGAACTGATGGACATCTATCGCGGCGCATTCAGCGAGGCTATCAGCCGGGTAGACGACCGAACGGTCGCTTATGGCGACAGCAGCATCTTCCAGAGCGAGACGATGGCAACCGATCTCGTGCCGCTCGATCCATCGCAGGTCGAGAACCGCGAAGCGGCCAGCGAGACGCGCATCGAGCGGATTCCGCTGGTGGACGATCCTTCGAGCGCGATTTACGAATCGGTCGTCTCGAACCCGACGATCCAGCCGGAGCGACCCCGCACGCGCAGCGGCGACGACGAATACAGCGTCGGTGACCGGATCGAAGGGCGCTACGAGGTCGCGGACGTGCGCCGGGGCGGGATGGGTGTCGTCTACCTGTGCTACGATCACGAGCAGCACGAACCCGTCGCGCTCAAGACGTTTCAGAGCCGTTTCCTGACCAATGAGCGAGCAGTCGCGCGCTTCGTGCAGGAGGCGCTGACGTGGATTCGGCTGGAAAAGCACCGCTACATCGTGCAGGCGCTTTTGGTGCAGAACATCGGCGAGCGACCGTACATCATCCTCGAACACATCAGCGGGCCGGAAGGCTTAGAGCCGGACTTGCGCAGTTGGATCGAGCACAAGCGGATGACGCTGCCGCTCTCGATTGAGTTTGGGCTGCACATTTCGCTGGGGATGCAGCACGCGACCAAGCGCGTGCCCGGTTTGGTGCATCGTGACCTCAAGCCCGCGAATATTCTGGTGACGCACGACGGCATCGCCAAAGTGACGGATTTCGGGCTGGTGCGCTCGCTCGACGTGCAGGAAACGCTGCTCGACATCGAAATCGCCAATGAGATCGATCCCAGCGAGCGGCTGACGCGGGTTGGGGCGATCCTCGGCACCGCGCCCTACATGTCGCCGGAGCAGTGCAAATCGGCGGACGTGGACGTGCGCTCGGACATTTACTCCTTCGGCTGCCTGCTCTACGAGATGCTGACCGGACGGCACATCTTTCCGGCGCGCAAGTTCGAGGCGTGGGTCAATGCGCACCTGAACGAGCAGCCTGCTTTTACGTCAGCGGACGAAGCGGCGATCCCGGCGGACGTGCGCCAACTGGTGCTGCGCTGCCTCGCCAAGAATCCGGCGGATCGTCCGAAATCGTGGGGCGAGATCGCCGACGCGCTAACGGTGCTGTATCAGCAGGTGACGGGCACGCCGCCGATTCTCGAAATCGCTGGCCCGGCGCTCGAAGCGCGTGAACTGATGGACAAAGGCTATTCGCTGACTGAACTCAAGCGCTACGACGAAGCGCTCGAAGCCTACGATCAGGCGATTCAGCTCCAGCAGGATTACGCCTGGGCGTGGGCGCGCAAAGGGCGCACGCTGCGCCTGCTCGAACGCTATCCGACGGCGCTGGAGTCGTATGACGAAGCCTTGCGCGTCCAGCCCCGCTATGCGTGGGCGTGGAAAGGCCGGGGGATGGTGCTGGAACGGCTTGGCAGAGTCGAGGAAGCGCTGACCTGCTACCGCACCGCTGCCGAAATCGACCCGGCAGACGTGTGGAACTGGTACAACCAGGCTGACGCGCTGCACACGCTTGGACGCGACGATGATGCGATTGTCGCGCTGCAAAAGGCGCTGGAAGTTGATCCGGCGCACCCGAATAGCTGGGCAAAACTGGGACAGATTTATCGCTTGCAGGGCGATCACCCGCAGGCGTTGTACGCTTACGAGCAGGCGATCAAGCTCGATCTGTCGTACTCGTGGGCGCATAACGGTTACGGCCTCGTCCTGAAAGCGATTGGCAACTTCAAAGAGGCGCTGCTCTCGTTCAAGCGGGCAGCGCGCTATCAACCGGATGAAGTCTGGCACTGGTACAACGTGACCGAGATGCTGGTCGAGGTGCGCCAGTACGAGGACGCGCTTCAGCCCGCGCAGCAGGCCGTCCGCGTTGACCCGAAGCACGCTTTTAGCTGGGCGAAGCTCGGTCAGGTACTGCGCTATCTGCACCGCTACGAAGAAGCGCTCGACGCTTACAGCCGCGCGATTCAGCTTCAGCCGGATTACGCCTGGGCAATCAACGGCAAGGGAATCGTGCTGGAACAGCTCGAACGCTACACGGAAGCTTTGGACTGCTACCGACTGGCGGCGCAGGTCGCCGGAGCGGACGTGTGGCACTGGTACAATCAGGGCAACGTGCTGGCGCTGCTCGGTCGCTATGACGAAGCGCTGCCCATCCTGCAACAGGCGATTGACGCGAATCCGCAGCACGCGCGCAGTTGGGCGCGTTACGGCAACGTCCTGCGCCAGCTCAGGCGCTACGACGACGCGCTGACCGCTTACGAGCGCGCGACCAGCATCGAGCCGAATTACGCCTGGGCATGGAACGAACAAGGGATCACGCTGGAAGCGCTCAAGCGCTACGATCAGGCACTGCTGGCCTATCGCCGCGCCAGCGAAGCCGCGCCCGACGACGCGATGTACGTGTTCGGGCAGGCCGACATGCTGATCTCGATGAACCAGTACGATCAGGCGCTCGAACTGCTGGAACGCTCGCTGCGGCTGGACAATCGCAATGCGCGGACGTGGGCGAAGCTGGGGCAGGTGTTGCGGCGGGTGGATCGCCCGATGGAGGCGCTGCGCGCTTATACCAAGTCGGTTGAGCTTGATCCAAATTACGCGTGGGCGTGGAACGGGCGCGGGCTGACGTTGGCCTCGTTCGAGCGCTACGACGAAGCGGTCGAATGCTTCAAGCGCGCCGTCGAACTCGATCCGCAGGATGTGTGGTACTGGTACAATCAGGGCGACGCGCTGGTCGCGCTCAGTCAGTTCCGGCAGGCGGCGGATGTGCTGGAACGGGCGACCAAGCTCGATGCGAATCACGCGGAAAGCTGGGCGAAGCTCGGTCAGGCGTATCGCCGGATCGACCGGGACGACGACGCGCTGGCAGCTTACGATCATGCGCTGGCGCTCAACATGGATTACGCCTGGGCATGGAACGGGCGCGGGCTGGCGCTCGAAGCGCTCGGTCGGCGCGAAGAAGCGTTCGCCAGCTACGAGCGCGCCCTTCAGGAAGATGGTAGCGTGATCTGGTACTATACCAACATGGTCGATCTGCTGCTGGACATGGGGCGGCGCGAGGAAGCGCTGGCCGTGATCAATCAGGCGATTGACGCGCTGTCGAACAACCCGACGGCGTGGGCGCGGCGTGGTCAGGTGCAGCGGCGGCTGAATCAGTATGCCGAAGCGGTCGAGAGCTACAAGCGGGCGCTTGATCTCGATGCGACCTATGCCTGGGCATGGAACGGCTGCGGGCTGGCGTATGCGGCGCTCAACCGCTGGGACGACGCGCTCGACTGCTACGAGCAGAGCGTGAAATACAATGAAGACGACGTTTGGTTCTGGCACAACTGCGGCGAAGCGTGGATGATGCTGGGCAACTACGAGCGCGCTATCGAGGTGTTCGGGCGAGCGCTCGCACTTGACCCGGCGCACGACCCGACTCGGCGCAAGCTCCAGCAGGCACGTGAACTGCTGACTACTGAGGAATAGCCCGATCATGGATAGGGAAATCTCGGTCACATTTATGAGCGGGCCGCTGGACGGCAAAACCCAGCGTTTTGAACAGCCCGACGTTGGCGACGAACTGGTGCTGAACATCGGCAGGCGCGAAGGCTGCGACATTCATCTGCCGTTCGACAATCAGGTTTCGCGGTTGCACGCGCGGCTCGGCTGTGTCTCGACCGGGGTCACGGCGAGCGAGTCGGTGACAGAGCCGTACATCCTCTCCTTCTGGCTGGAAGACATGCGCAGCCGTAATGGGACGTTCGTCGAGCGCGAGAAAGAGCCGCTGCGCGGGCGCACCAATCTGCGACCGGGGACGCTGTTCCGCATCGGTCGGACGTGGCTGCGGCTCGACGTACCACTGTCGATATAGCGGTTGTGTTGACCAAAGAGGCATAATTAGCCTCATGAGAACAAGAGAACAAGGTTGAGTTGAGGATTATGACCGATGACCGACTATTCTCCTCCTGCAAGTATTCAGGACGAAGTGCTTGGTTTTCTGCTTTCGTCACCGACCCCAGAACAAATCATCGTTTTTCATGCGTCGGACGCTGCTCAACAGCGCCTCCGCTATCTGCTCGATTCCAGCCGCGAGGGAACCCTGAGCGACGTTGAACATGCCGAACTAGAGGAAGCTAGCCAGATCAACCACTTTGTGACTCGGCTGAAGGCTAAAGCTCACCAGACCTTGCAGAACGCATGAGTTATATCCCCGAAGCACTGCGATTGCATGTCATCGAACGGGCGTATAGGCGTTGCGAATACTGCTTACTCCACCAGGACGATACCTTGTACGCCCATGAGGTCGATCACATCATCCCTGAAAAACATCGCGGCGCAACAAGCCAAGAAAATTTGTGCTTGGCCTGCTTAGACTGTAACCGGCACAAAGGGAGCGACTTTGCTTCCTTCGACCCGGAAACTGGTGAGATCGCGCTGTTATTCAATCCGCGAGAGCACGTCTGGACAGAACACTTTCGACTGCATGGTGCGCGCATTGAGCCGCTCACAGCCGAAGGACGGGTAACCGTGTTTGTGCTCAAGCTCAACGATGAGATGCGCCTCCGAGCACGCGAGGCGCTGCTGAAAGCAGGACGGTATCCGCCAAGCCAAACAGAATAGGTTTCCTGTAAACAAGGAATGAACCCATGAACGTCACCCATTTCAGCGATCCAGAGGCATTTTATAAGTGCGTCGAACCGTATCTGCTGCCGACTGAGGCCGAGCATAACCTGACCTTCGGGCTGCTCTCAAACATTCGCCAGCACCCGGAACGCTTCCCCGATGCGGTGATGGTCGTGGTCGAGGATCAAGGCGCGCTTCAACTGGTCGCGCTGCGCACGGATGCCGCGCATCACCTGATTCTGTCGAAAGCCCAGTCGCTCGATGCGATTGCGCCGCTGGCCGATGATCTGTTCAAGGCCGGTGTGGTGCTGACGGGCTGCAACGGGATGAACGCGGAAAGCGAACGGTTCGCGGAAACGTGGGCGCGGCTGAATGGCTGCACGTATCGGATCAACACGCCGATGCGGACGTTCAAGCTGGAACACGTCAACCCGGTAGCGGGCGTGAGTGGTCGCCTGCGCCGCGCCACGCCAGCAGATCGTGATTTGCTGGCGGCGTGGGAACTGGCGTTCATGCGCGAGGCATTCGCGGAGCAGGAGCATCGCGCAGAGGATGCGGCACGCGCGGTCGATGCCAACCTCAACGCGGAGACGGCGGGCATTTTCGTCTGGGATGATGGCGGCGTCGTGTCGTACACAGCCTATAAAGGCCCGACGCCGCACGGGATTCGGATTGGCCCGGTCTACACGCCGCCGACTCTACGCGGGCATGGCTACGCGAGCGCCTGTGTCGCGGGCGTAAGCCAATACCTGCTCGATTATGGCTATCAGTTCTGCTTCCTGTTCACCGATCTGCGCAACCCCACCTCGAACCACATCTATCAGGTGATCGGCTATGAAGCGGTCGCCGATTTCACCGAGTATATGTTTGAGTAGACCAACAACAGGGTGAATTTGTTTTCATAAGGGCAGGTCTTAGACCTGCCCCTACATTGTATGCGCCTAGTTAAAAAAACTGAGGCTGAAACTGGCGGGGACGGTCGTGTCGTCGTTGACGGCGGCGACGGCGAGCGTCAATCCCTCGCCTTGTGCGAGTGGGATGCTCCATTCACCTTTGGTCGTTGTATCCGTATTGTTGATGAGCAGGTGAACGCGCGGGAAGGTCGTTGGCGATCCACTTGTGCCGGTCTGCACGATCCACTGCTGCGGCTCCTGATTGTCGATCTGCTGCCAGCCGTTGAGCGTCCAGCCGGAAGGCGAACCTTCGGCGTTGTCGCTCCAGTGAAGTTCCGGGATAGCGAGGTTATCGACGGCGAAACCCTCATCCTGATGGCCGGGCAGCGTGACCGATTCGTAGCGCAGCAAAATCTGCTTGCCCGCGAAGCTGCTCAGATCGACGGTTTGGTGCAGCCAGAGCGGATCAGGCTGGACGATGCGCGTCGGGTTCGCGCCGAGCACAACCGGAACGTCAAATTTCTGATCGCCGCGCTGCACGTAGAGGTGGAGCGTGTCGCCGGGGGCGTAATGGCTTAAGAGATCAAGAATATTGGGGGTATCCGGCCATTCCTTGTCATCATAACCAACAATCTGATCGTTCACGCGCAGCTCGGAATTCGAGGCCGCGCTGCCGGGAGCAATCGACGTGATCGTGATACCGTCGTCAGCGAGGATGATGCCAATCGACGGGAAGGGATGCGGTTTAGCCGAGTTACTCACGCCCGTGTAGCCAGCGGCGTAGGCCGTACCGTTCGGGTCGCTGACCGTCGAATTGCTGGCGGTGAGCGCCGTCCAGGTCGCGCCGTTGTCGGTCGAGGCCGAAACGTAGGCGTAATTCCAGTTCGGGTCAAGGTCATACCACGTATCAAAGATCAGCGTAGCCTTGCTGACACCGCTCAGATCGACTGAGCGTGTGAGGGTGGAATCCTGATCGGCGTTGTGACCTGACCAGTAGAAATGATTAGTCGGATCGCTGTTGCCGGGCATGGGCAGGCGCGGGACGGTCACGCTGCCGTTGAAACCGAGTTTGACATCGCCCGCTTGCGTTGCCGTGTAGCGATAATACTGCGCGCCGAACTGATTGACGGTCAGGTTGGACATGTCGTCGCCGGAAACGAGCGGCGTCGAGACAGCAAGCTGATCCTGCGGAAGCTGGGTGGCGGCTTCCATATAGCGGCCATCGCCAAAGGCGAAGTCGAGACCGTTCGCCATGACGAAATCAGCAAAGGCGGCGCGTCCGGTGACAGGCGCACCACTGACGGGATCGATGACGTTGTGCTGCGCCAGTACCGTGTCGATGGGACTGATGCCGTTGCCCGCTTGCAGGAACAGATCGGTGAAAGGCGAGACGCCGTAGCGCTGGATCAGATAGCTGAAGAATAACTGCTGTCCGCCGAGGGTCGCGGCCTGCGTAACCAGACTGGTCGGCTGGATCAGCGGTGTATCGGGCGACTGCAAATAAGCACTCAGGTTCTCCGTACCCACTTTGGTTTGCTGAAGGCTGAAGAGCAGCGCCCAGTTGAGCGCGTCCGTCAGCCAGCTCGCCTGCTGGGGCACATTGTCGTTCATAATCCAGTGATAAATGCCACGCGCCGCCATGCTCATATAGAGCGGATCGTTCAAGGCGACACCGGGATAGGGCGAAGTGTTGATGTACAACAGCTCGTGCTGATTACTGTAGGGCGCAAACTGGGTCGGCAGGCTGTCAATCGGGTTGAGGACGGCATCCCGATCTTCGCTCAGGTTGGTGGTATAGAGGACGTAGAGGTGCGCATCGCCGTCCACGTCGGGGACGGGCAGCAGATCGTTCGGATCGTTGATGCTGCCAAAGCCGGGAAGATTGACCGCCTGCCGATAGTTGTCGCGGGCGCGAAAGGCGCTGATAGTCGCGTCGAGCTGCGGGGCGACTTTGGTCAGATCAGCACCGGGCTTGACGCCATTCTCGACCCACAGATAGAGGCCGTCAGTGGCGGCGGCGAGGCTGGCGGTCACGCGCGTCGGCGTATCGCTGCCGAGCTTGCCGACCCAGAATTGCAGTTGGTCGCCCACTTTGTAGATTGGCACGAGCGGCGGAGTAGGCAGATTGCCCGTGAAGCCGAGATAGCGTTCGGCCAGCGACTGCGGATCGCGGGCGAGCGACGAGGTATTTTCCTGCGCCGACGCGCTGTGCATCCAGATCAGCGAAACCAGAATCAGGAGCAGGCAGCGACTTAAAACAGTACGACTCATATCCGTCACGTTCCACGCGGCGATTCCGCGAATATGTTTCGAAAACTGAGTATACTTTA
>DASZXN010000035.1:0-6464 GCA_035545875.1 Phototrophicaceae bacterium | reverse complement strand
GATGGAAGGTCATAAAGGGTCGCAATGAATCGTAGGGACACGATTTATCGTGTCCGCTCCATCGGACGGCATGAATGCCGTCCCTACAAAACTCGTATCCTCTCTTATGACCCAAAGTAGAGATTTGATGCGATGACCCTGATTACTCCGGCTCGGCGGCGAGCAGCGTTTTCGAGGCAGGCGCACGATAAAAGCGGTAGGATTTACGATCCTCGACGGCGAAAAAGACGAGCTTCGGGACGACGATTTCCTGCGCATCGACCTTGAGTACGTAGGTCGCCGCCCGACCGGAAACGCGAATCGTGTGGCTGACCACGCCGTCAATTGTGGTAATTCTGCCTGCGCCGATGTCGCTGCTGGTGCGTAGATAGCTCTGCGCGGCCAGCCCAACAATCGTCGCGTTGATGATCGTGACGATCACGCCGATCACTGTCAAAATCGGCGAGGCATTGCGCTGCCCCACAAAGATCAGGATCGTGGCGATCAGGCCAAAGAGGATCACCAGTGTGATGACGATCCAGAGTGTGCGCCGCCAGCCGCGCAGGAGGCGTTGCTTTTGTGCCTCGCTCAGGCGACCCTGACGGTTGGCGGTGAGATCGTCGGCGCTGAAGTTCAAGGTTTCCGCCAGCGTCGGTTTTTCCTGAGACATGGATGAATCCTTTGAGAAGTACGATTTGTGATCGACTCTTCACTGTTTGCGGTTGGCGACGCGCATTGGGCAATGGACAAAAGTTTGTGCTGAACATTGTAGAGCGTATCTGAAAATTCCCCAATTGCGTCTGTGAAAGCGCGTTCAAGACAGCCGTCGGCTGCGCCATGTTCCGACGAGAACATTGAAGGAATACAGTGGTGGGCTTTTGCGAACAGGGAATGGCTAACCGCTGCGGATCAACTCCCCGGCGCGAGCGGAGCATTGCGCGTGACGCCCGGCACTTGCAGCGCGACCTGAAAGTAATTCTTATCGTCCTCGAAGATGGTCGTGGTGGGCAGGCTGTGAAGTTCGTTCCAGAGCGTGGTCACGCCCTGTCCCGTCATCCAGACGGGCGATCCGGCGCTGGCAACCGTGTTCAGGCTGATCCCGGTTTGCTGGGCATCCCAGACGACCAGCGGCGGCTGCATATTGAACGGGATGGTTTGCGCCGAAATCCAGCCGGTTGACGGCGCGACCAGCACCGGCGCTTGCGCGAGGTTCTTGCAGTCCTGAAGCACGTTCGGAAAGAAGTCGGAATTCCAGCCGCTGAACGAATCGGCCTGGTGCTCGATGCCATCGACGTTGAGCGTGATGGTCTCGGTGACCGGATTCGCATTGCTCTGCTTCTGAATGTCGGCCAGATGCGCATCGTAGGTATAGATGCGGTCATCGACGGCGAGATGCTGGATAAAGCCGCTGATCGTCGCGTCGGACAGGCGATCCTCAAGCACCTGAATCTGGAACGGCCCTAACTCGTTGACCCAGACGATACGGTTGTCGCCGAAAATCGTGCAGTTGGGAATATCGTTGCGCGTCATGAAATCGGTCTCGCCGCCGATCACGTCGGCGCGAAAGAGGATGGTTTGCGGGTTCCGATCCCACTGGACGATATTGGGATCAGCGGCTTGATTGTTGGTCGCAGGTCGGCAGGCTGCGAGCAGCACAAGCACCATCAGCGCGAAAATCCAGCGCATCGACAAGTCCCTTACGAGTTCACGAGCTTTCATTCTAATCTATCGTAAGTCAAAGTGAATGTTATGTTCACAAATTGTTGACAGATGCGGACAAACGAAGCCAGCCACGATCCTCGTCCTTCTCCTGCGCGAGCGGGGAGAAGGGAGAAAGCGACCTCGATCTATCCATTCGTAGAGACGCGGTGCAACCTTCGGCTGCCTATCGCGTCCGTGAAGGCGACGGACGCGACTTGTCTCGCCCCACGAAATACCAGCGCGAGCGTAAACCTATACCCTTCGTCCCGTGACGTAGCGCATGAGCAGGTCTTTGCGCACGAACAGAAAGACGATAATCGCGCCGAGGAAACCCATCACATGCGCCAGATGATTAACCCCGACCGTCTGACCGTTCTGGATCGTCTGAAGCGAGGGCAAAAATTCCTGCACGGCGAAATAGATCAGCAGGATGAAGGCAGGCAGCTTGACCGTCCACGTCCAGGTTTTCTTGCCTGTGACCGCCGCGTAAGGGATGCGCAGCAGCGATCCCAATCCCCATAAACAATCCACTTTTGCGCCGGGGAAAAGCACGAGGTACGCGCCCATCACGCCCGCGATTGCGCCGCTCGCGCCGATGCCCGGAATATCGGATTGCGTGGCGACCAGCACGGTCGAGCCGATATTCGCAATCATCCCGGCGGCGAGGTAGTAGAGCAGGAAGCGCCAGTGTCCGCAGGCGTCCTCGACGCGCCGCCCAAACGTCCACAAATAAATCATGTTGCCGAACAGGTGGAAGAAATCGGCGTGCATGAAGATGCTGGTGAAGGTCACGAACGCGCCTACGCTCTGCCCCTGGGTCATGAAGATCGGACGCCAGCCATACGTCCAGATTTGATCGATGTAAGGCTGAAGCTGGCTGATCCGCTCGGCCTGATAGAGTGATGGTGCTTGCCAGGCCATGAACACCAGCGAGTTGACGATAATCAGGGCAAAGGTCATGTACGGCAGCGAGCGATAGCGCACTGTTCCAGTATCGCTGAACGGCAGCGGGTAAATCAGCGATGTGTTGATCAACACCAGAATAATCGTGATGAGGAAGATGAAAAATGCGCCCATCAGGGTTGCTCCGAGAAGATGTCAATTGCGCGCGGGATAGTGGGCGTTACGGGGTGTTGCAGCAGTTGGATCGACATGCTGAAGACCAGCATGAACGCGCCGATCAGGACGATGATGCCGACGGCAGCAAAGACGAAGCGCAGCGCCATCGGCACTATCGGCAGATGCGTTGGCTCCTGAATGGGGCCGCTCGATACTGCTGGCTCAGGTTCTTCGTATTCCGTTTTCTTGGCGAGCACTGGCGGCGGTTCCGGGGTTTCCGGGACATGCCCGCCGAGCCAGCTAGCCAGCGGTTTTTGCTGCGGCGCGGAAAGCGCGGTCACAAGCAGATAGCCGCCGACAATCGAGAGCAGCACACCGAGCCAGCGCTGTGATCCCATGTGCAGCAGGTTCAGCCCGGCGTCCTGCCAGCCCATCAGCAGATAGACCGCGCCGAAAGCGACCGCTTCGCGGAAGGCGAGGAGTACGCTGCCACGCTCGCGGTCAGTGATTACGGGCGTGAAGTTACTCAAGGCTTTGTCCGCGTGTTTGCCGCCGCTCCCTTTGAGGCGCGCGGCACGCTCGTAATACTGCATCGCCTGCGCCTTGTGCTCCATTTGAGTTTCCATGTCGCCGAGGCGCAGCAATAATCCCTGACTGTCGGGGTGAGCGACGATCAGTTTTTGCAGCAGGGCTTCGGCGCGCATCATCTGACCATCGTTGATGAGGTAATCGACCATTTTGAGCCTGAGCGCTTCGTCGGCATTGGGCAGCAGCGCGACTTTCTCGCGCAGATCGTCGGCTTTGCCCGGTTCGCCCTGCACGCGCGCCAGATCGATAGCCGTCATGTGGATTGGGATTGAAGTCGTGCCCGCGTTGATGGCACGCCAGATCAGTTCGCTGGCGTCGTCTTTGTAGCCCAGCTTGAACAACTGCTTGACCGCGTTCTGGATGGCGACTGGCTGATCGACCTGCATTTCGAGGACGCGCACCCAGGTTTCAATTGCGCCTTCTTCGTCGCCTGCCTTGAGCCGCTGATCGGCCTGTGCCAGCAGATTGTTGATCTCCTTCTGATTGGCGACCGGGACGACGCGCGCTCGCCGGGGACTATCCTCTACTGGCTCCGGCACTGGCTTGGATTCGTACTGCTTGAGGACGGAGTGTGGATCATCCGATGGGCTGGACGAATATAAGATCGGCGGTGGTGGATCGTAGACTTCTTCGAACGGCGCGGTAAACGGCGAGACGAATTGCGTTGGCGCAGGTTCGAATTCTGGCGACCGCGCTGGCAGGGTGGGCGCTTGAAGCTGATCGCGCAGGGCGAGCGCCTGCGGGTTATTCGGGTTGATGCGCAGCGCTCGCTCGATACAGTGCAGCTTTTTCTGCGGATCGTTGGTCGTGCGCGACAGCCACAGCCACGCCAGCTCGTTGTTTGGATCGAGCTTGAGCGACTGCGTGAGCAACTGGCGCGCTTTGGCTGCGTCCCGCTGATCGCGGAGCGCTTGCACGCCTTCTCGGAAAAGTGTTTGGGCATCCATGCAAATGATCTCGATAATAAAGTCACCACATCAAATATTAATGGCAAATGAGTATTCGCGCTCCTCGATTTTTGGGGGTGGAGCAAGATTTAATCCGGGGCGGCAGTTTGGCGGTAAACTCGCGGTGTGTTCGAGGCAGCAAAGGCAGATATTGATGGCAGCAGTCATTCATCGGCGGACGTTTCGCGTGCGCAGCTACGAATGTGATGCTTACGGGCACGTCAACAACGCCAACTATCTGCGCTATATGCAGGAAGCGGCGCTCGATGCTTCGGCGGCGGTGGGCTACGACGAGGCGCGCTATACCGCGCTCGGCCACATCTGGCTGATCCGCGAGACTAAGATTGAGTATCTGCGCCCGCTGCGCTTCGGCGATTCCGTCGAAGTGACGACGTGGGTCGCCGATTTCCGGCGCGTGCGTTCGCGCCGCCTGTACGAACTGCGCAACAGCGCCGATCAGCAGATCGTGGCAAAGGGGTTGACCGACTGGGTGTATATCGAGCGAGCGAGCGGGCGACCGGCGCGCGTGCCGCCGGAGATGGTTACAGCTTTCATACCGGATGCCGACGATCTAGCGACCGAAGCGGAGGCGCGTGATCCGTTTCCGGCAGCACCTCCACCGCCGCCGGGCGCGTTCACGATGCAGCGGCAGGTCGAATGGCGCGACATTGACGTGGAGCAGCACGTCAACAATGCCACCTATCTTAACTATATTGAGGAGTGCGGGATTCTGGCGGCGGCAGCCTTCGGCTGGCCGACCAAGCGCATTGAAAGTGAAGGCTTTGCGATTGTCGCGCGCGAGCATCGCATCGAGTACAAACAGCAGGCCACGCTCGGAGACAAACTTTTGGTGACGACCTATCTCTCCGAGTTACGCCGGGCGACGGCGACACGCCATTACCAGATCATGCGAGAGGACGGCACGTTGATCGCGCAGGCGCGCTCGCTGTGGGTGTTCGTCAACCTGGCGACAGGCGGGATCATGCGCCTGCCGAGCGTATTTCTGGAGGACTTCACCCGCCATATTGCAGCCGGGTAAAGGCCAAGTGTTGAGACAGAATACTCGTTCCGTATATAATTTCCTAAATTTGTAAAAATTTGTTTTTGCTAACAAAATCCTGCTATAATCTGAATCAAACCTAAAACATACTTATCACTCTCTGGTATGCTATGACGGCGATTAGCGCTCAACCTCCAAGTTTGTTTCAGGATTTGCTCGGTTTGCTCAGCAGCCGCGCCAAGCCTGCCCGCACTCACGTGGACGAACTCCCTGAGTTGTATCCGTATCGACTGCGCACGCCGCTGCTCTCGCCTGTCGAGACGCAGTTCTATCAGGTGCTGCTGGCGATCATCGGGCGGCGCGTCGTGATCTGCCCGAAAGTTCGCCTCGCCGACGTGTTCTGCGTCGATATGGGTAAACAAAGTAAGAATTATCAAACGTATTATAACCGAATCGCCCACCGCAAAATTGATTTTCTGCTCTGCGAACGTTATACCCTGAAGCCGCTGCTCGCCATCGAACTCTACGATCACAACCAGCCGCGCAGCCTGCGCAAGAAGCGCGACGAATTCACCGACAAGGTGTTCAAAGCGGCCAAGCTGCCGATTCTGCATCTGGTCGCGCAGAAGGAATATAACCGCAAGGCGCTGGCGCTCCGGGTCGCGCCGTATCTGACGCTCGTCGCTTACTCGCGCACGGGCAATTCGCCGCTGCCGATCCCGCCGCGCTGCCCACACTGCCATACGCCGATGGTTCGGCGCACCGTGATCAGCGGACAGTACGAGGGGCAGAGCTACTACTCGTGCCGCAATTATCCGGCCTGCGCCGAGCGGCTGCCCGTCTCCAAAGCGATGGCTTACGTGAATTAAGGTGTCATAGCCTACAATTTCAAATCGAAGCGGACGGACAGAAATGTGCGTCCGCTTTTTTTATTGCTCAGACGCAAGAGAGCAAATCTCGTAGGGACGCGATTTATCGCGTCCGCCGATACGCGCCTCGAAAGTCTCAACGGACGAGACAAGTCTCGTCCCTACTAACCATTGGTGCTAGTTTGAGGTTCTAAACGGTTAACACAGGGTTTGTAGGGGCACGATATATCGTGCCCCTACGAGGGACAAACCCCTCTGTTGCTTGGCTTATCCCTAATTCACGTTAGATTAGTCTCGCTAACCATTCGCCCCGGCTGAAAT
>DASZXN010000034.1:0-2331 GCA_035545875.1 Phototrophicaceae bacterium | reverse complement strand
AGCAGCAGCGCCGCAAAAATCGCACCCCAACGGTTCGACATCAGGCGGGCGATGCCCAGAGCGGCGGCGAACCCCGGCAGCACCGCCAGCAGAGTCGCTGCGCGTTCTGCCCAGAGCGGCGCGTTCGACTGCGCACCGAAGAGAATGTACAGCCAGATGACAAGCTGACGGCCTTCTTCCGAGCGCGCGAATGGCCCCGTTGCCAGGACGACGCGCCCAAAATCGACGTGTGCGGCTTCGTCCACGAACGAGGGAAAGGCGGTTAGCGCTGCCAACCGTGTCCCGAAGTAGGCGAGCAGGAGCAGAGTGCCGATGGCGATGGCAGAACGGCGGCTCAAGCGCTCATGCTCCGATGGGGTGCGGCAGCGGTTGACCGCTGATCCCGGCGATCAGGTTATCGATGGCGATGTGAGCGATTTCGGTGCGCGTGCCAATCGTCGCGCTGGCGATGTGCGGCACGACGATCACGTTGGGCAGCTTGAGCAATGGATTGTCAGCGGGCAGCGGCTCAGGATCGGTCACGTCGAGTCCCGCGCCCGCGATCACGCCGTTGGTGAGTGCCTCGACCAGCGCCGCTTGATCGACGATACCGCCGCGCGCCGTGTTGATCAGGATGGCACTCGGTTTCATTTGCGCAAGCGTATCACGGTTGATCAGGTGGCGCGTCTGCGGGCTGAGACGGCAGTGGAGCGAGACGAAATCCGAGCGCTGGAGCAAATCGTTCAGTTCGACGCGCGTTGTGCCCGCTTGCGCGGCTTGTTCGTCGGTGAGGTGCGGGCCATCGGCGAGGATGCGCATATTGAAGCCGGAAGCGCGTTTCGCCATCGCCTGACCGATGCGACCTAGCCCGATGATGCCGAGCGTTGCGCCTGTGACCTCGTGACCGAGCAGGGTGGTCGGGTGCCAGGTAACCCATTGGCCGTCCTGCACGTAATGGACGCTTTCGACCAGCCGCCGCGCTGAGGCCAGCAGCAGCGTAAAGGCCATGTCCGCCGTCGTTTCGGTCAGCGAGGCGACAGGCGTATAGCCAACCGCAATCCCGCGCTGACGAGCAGCCTCGAGATCGATGTTGTCGTGGCCGACCGACATTTCGCTGACAACCTTGAGACTCGCGCCTGCCGCGTCCAGCAGATGGCCGTCGATCCGGTCGGTCAGCATCGAGATCAAGCCAGCGACGCCGCGCACGCGCTCGCACAGAACAGGATAGGGCGGCGGAAGCTCGTCCGGCCACACGTCCACGTCATACAGATCGGTGATGCGCTCCAGACCGGGAATAATACGGCTGACAAAGACTTTCGGCTTCATCGCAAACCTTTCGTGCCGCGCGTAACTATACCATAGGCTCCGTCGATTCGGGATGGATTGCGCGTGGCTTTCGTCTACAATCGTGCGCGGAAAGATTGAGGATCGACGGTGAGAATGTCCAATCGACGGGTCTGGTTGCTGACGATTCCGGTGCTGCTGGCGCTGACGTTGCTGCTGCTGCGCGTGATCTGGAACACCAGTATGCACCCGGACGAAACGCTGGTCTACGTCTTTACGCGCTTCGACATCGGCTATGCCGTCAATTATCTGGCGACACAGGATATTCAGGCTCCGCTCTGGCTGGCGCTGTTCTGGATTTGGCGGCATTTGCTCGCGGGCGACAGCGAATTTTCCGGGCGCATGATCGGCCTGTTGTTCAGTCTGGTCACGCTGGCGATGACCTACCGGATCGGGCGCGACTGGTTTGGCAAGGCGCGTTACGGCTTGTTCTCGATGATCATTCTCGGCGTGAGCGCCTACTTCCTCGATTTTGGGCTGGAGATTCGCCCGTACCCGCTGGTCTTGATGCTGGCCTCGATCTCGATGTGGCTGTACCTGCGCTGGCTCCGTAAGCAGACGTGGCGGCTGGCGCTCTGCTACGGCGTGGTGACGGCGCTGCTGCTCTACGTCCATTACTTCGTCGGCTTCCTGATCATTGTGCAGGTGCTTTACTTCCTGCTCAGTCGACCGTCACGACGTTTGCTGATGCAAGCCGTGAGCGCGGTCGCGCTGGCCTTGCTGCTGCTCCTGCCCTGGCTGCCTTCGTTCTTCAGCCAGTTGACGCTGCTGCATCAGGTGGTCGTCGAATCCGGGAATAGTTATGGCAGCGGTATCGGCACGCCCTCGACCACGCAGCCGACGAACGCTGCGTCCATTCTGAGCCTCGCCCAGATCAGCACCAACGGCCAGATTCTGCTCTACGCGCTGGTGCTGGTGATCGGCATCGCGCTGCTCTGGCGCAACCGCCGTTATTGGCTGGCGCTGCTGTGGGGGTTGGGCGTGCCAATGATCGCGCTGGCGATCAAT
>DASZXN010000033.1:0-5506 GCA_035545875.1 Phototrophicaceae bacterium | reverse complement strand
GTCCTTGCTGCCGATGAATTCGAGGAAGTCGGCGGCCAACTGCGGGTCTTTCGCGTAAGCGGGCACCGACAGCCAGTCGATGAAGTCCTGAATGAGCGGCTTACCGTTGGGGCCAGCCGGATACGGCGCGATGGTGATGTTATCCCACAGCTTGTCATCGACGGCGGGCATGTTCCACATCGGGAAGATACCGCTCACGACCTCGCCGGAGGCAATCGGCACACCCTGAATGGGCGGCAGACCAGCGGTCGTCTCGGTCGGCATGACTGCACGGCGGCGATCATACATGAACTTCATCGCCTGCGCGGTCGCATCGCTGTCGAAAGCGCTGGAACCATCGTCCTTGTACAGTTCGCCACCTGCCGACCAGATCAGGCCAATGAATTCCTGAGCGTCGAACAGGCCGCCGCCAATGTCCATGTAACCCTGCTTGGTGATCGCGCCATCTGCGACCGCGCTGTTGGCTTTGGCGAACGCTACTGCGTCGTCGAAGGTGAGCGGGGGAACCGTCTTGGGATCAGCGGCAAGGTCGGTGCGATAGAACATCGGGCGGGGGCTGAGGAGCAGCGGCAGGCCACGCATGTGACCATCAAAGGTGACGGTCTGGATGGCGGCGGGCAGGAAATTCTTCAGGTCAGGCCAGTTCTGGAGATACGGATCCATGTTCATGAGCTGGTCGCCGTAGGTCGCGGCATATTCCGAGCCGAGGTAAACGATGTCCGGGCCGCTGCCGGTGGTGATCCAGCCCGCGACAGTGGCGTCAAACGTGTCCCAGCCGCCCGTGATCACGTCGAGCGTGACGTCCGGGTGGGTCTGCTTGAAGGCAGGGAAGGCCGTATTGTTGAACCAGTCAAGCGTGTCCTGAGTGGCTCCGGCGATATAGATTTCGAGGGTCTTGCCGCTGGTGGCGGTGGGGACTTCGGTTGCGGTCTGCGCGAAGGCAGGGACGACGACGGCCAGCAGCATGAGGCCGAGGGCAACCATCAGTAAGAAACGGGACTTCATAGCTCCTCCTAGTAACAATGGGTGAGAGATACGCTCTCACGGGCGTCGTGCAATTAGTTAGTTAGATTAACTTACTTACTGGCGAGGATAATTCATATTTTCCCGTTTGTCAACAAGCTTTCGTAAAGTTGCACAAGACATAACATTTCGTTCTTCTTGGCATCTTGGAGGCTCAGAATCTCTTTCAATTTGTCGCTTTGGCCTGTTCGTCCGGCTTACCCAACTTCGCTATGATTACAGCATTTCTCTAATGCACGATAGGGCAGGTCAGGATGCAAAGCCTTTGGAACAATCAGGAAGCACAGCAGTACACAGGCGATCTGGCGCAGCGCGTGTATACGTCGCGCCTGCTCGGACGCGACCCAGCGCTCGTCATGCACGGCGGCGGCAACACCTCGGTCAAAATCCGCGAGAAGAATATCTTTGGCCGCGATGAGGACGTTCTCTATGTCAAAGGGAGTGGCTGGGATTTGGAGACGATTGAAGCGGCGGGTTTCGCTCCCGTGCGGCTCGCGCCGCTGATGGAACTCTCGACCCTGCCCGCGCTTTCTGACGTGGAGATGGCAAATCAACTACGCTGCGCCCTGATCAACGCTTCCGCGCCTGCGCCCTCGGTCGAGGCGATTCTGCACGCGATTTTGCCCTACAAATACGTCGATCACACCCACGCCGACGCGGTAATCACCATCACCAACAGCGCTAATGGACGCGAGCGGATCGAGGAAGTTTACGGCGACAGCGTGGTGATCGTCCCCTACGTCATGCCCGGTTTCAAGCTGGCACACCTGTGCGCAGAATTGTTTCCGCATCAGGCGACCATGAAAACCGTCGGCATGATTTTGCTCAAGCACGGCATTTTCACCTTTGGCGAGACGGCCAAAGAATCCTACGAGCGCATGATCGATCTGGTCAGCCGCGCCGAGCAGTATCTTCAGCGCAAAAACGCCTGGCAGATTGTTAATAACTATCCGCCTGCGCCGCCGAAGCCAATCGCCCGTGAACTTGCTGCCCTACGGCACGAGCTTTCTGCTGTAGCTGGCGCACCCATGATCGTCAGCGCGCACGACGATCCCCAGTCGCTCTATTTTATTCATCAGGCTGATTTGGGAGGGCGGACGGGTGGCCCGCTCACGCCGGATCACGTCCTTTTTACCAAGCGCGTACCCATGATCGGGCGTGACGTACAGGCGTATGCTGCCGCCTATCAGCAGTATTTCGAGGCGAACAAGGGGCGCTCGGATCAGCCGCTGACCATGCTCGATTCCGCGCCACGTGTGATCCTCGACCCGGAAATCGGACTGCTGACGGTCGGCAAGACGGCGAAACAGGCACAAATCGTCGAGGATATTTATCGCCACACGATAGCGGTAGTGCTGCGCTCGACCGCGCTCGGCGGCTTCGAGGCGCTGCCTGCGGGTGACATTTTCGACGTGGAATATTGGGATTTGGAGCAGGCCAAGCAGAAGCGGCAGGGCAAAGCGCCGATCTTCACGGGAGAAATCGGGCTGGTGACGGGCGCGGCATCGGGCATCGGTAAGGCGTGTGTCGAGGCGCTGCTGGCACGCGGGGCGGCGGTCGTTGGCCTCGACATCAACCCAGCGATTGCCGACACGTTCTCTCGACCGGATTATCTCGGTTTGCGCTGTGACGTGACGAACGAAAGCGAACTCAGCGCTGCGCTTGAAGCAACGGTCAGAGCGTTTGGCGGGCTGGACATGCTGGTGTTGAACGCGGGCATTTTCCCGGCGGGCACGCCGATTGCCGCGCTCAAGCTGGCCGACTGGCAGAAGGTCATGCGCGTCAATCTCGACGCCAACCTCGCGCTGCTGGGTCAGGCGCATCCGTTCCTGCAAGTCGCGCCGCGCGGTGGCCGTGTGGCGATTGTTGGCTCGAAGAACGTGCCCGCGCCGGGGCCGGGAGCGGCAGCTTATTCCGCGTCGAAAGCCGGGCTGAATCAATTGGGACGGGTGGCGGCGCTCGAATGGGGCGGCGATGGGATTCGCGTCAACATTGTCCATCCCAATGCGGTCTTTGATACTGGGCTTTGGACAGATGAAGTGCTGGCGAACCGTGCCCAGCATTACGGCATGACCGTCGAGCAGTATAAGAAGAACAACGTCCTCAAAGTCGAAGTCACCAGCCGCGACGTGGCGGAACTGGTCGCGGAAATGTGCGGCCCCCTGTTCGCCAAGACGACCGGCGCGCAGGTGCCGATTGACGGCGGCAACGACCGCGTTATCTAGGAACGCGGTTTCTTGTAGGGACGAGACTTGTCTCATCCGCTGACAAAGCATCTTCGAAAGGTGCATTCAGCAACGGACGCAATTCATCGCGTCCCTACATATCGCCATGCGAATTAAATCGCTTTTTCGAGCTGCGCGAGCGCATCCTCGCTCAAGGTAATGCCGACCTGCTGCAAGGCGAGGAAAGCCGCGCCGATCACGGCAGGCGCAAGCGGCTGGCGAATATTCGCTTGCGGCAGCAGCTTATGAAGCGCGCGGTCGAGGATGTTGCGGTAATACTCGTTGACTGTGCCGAGACTGCCGACCGGGATCACCAGCACGTCATCGGGCAGGCCGAGCTTGCGCGTCGTCACCTGAACCATGAGCGCCAGTTCGTCGCAGCCGCGCTCGATGATTGCCTGCGCAATCGGGTCGTGATCAGCGGCGACCTGCACGACTATCGGCGCGAGCGCCGCGATGCCTGTGTGATCGAGACGCGGGTAGTAGATACGGTGCATCAGCTCGCTCAGATCGTGGATGCCGAGACCATCCATGCACGGTTGGGTCAGGGCGGTCGGTTCGCCGCGACCGTCGGCGGCGCGAATCACCGCTTCGAGTGCCTTCTGACCGAGATAGAAGCCGCTGCCGTAATCGTCCACGATGTAGCCCCAGCCGCCGCTGCGCCAGGCATCACCGTTGGCGTTGCGCCCGTAGCATGAGGATCCCGTACCGACGATCAGCGCGATGCCCGGCTTTCCGCCTGTGCCGCCTGCCAGCGCAATCCGAATGTCCAGATCGACACCGATGGTCGCATCGGCGCGCAGGCCGAGACCGTCGAGCATCCCTAACACGACCTGCACGTCCGTCTGTGAGATCACGCCGCCCATGCCGAGGAACACCGTGTCAATCGCGCCGGGGCCGCCGCAGTCCTGACAGGCTTTGCGGATGCACTCCTGCAAATGGGCGCGTCCCAACGTCGGCTCGACGGCATCAGGCTTGGATGCGCCGCTGACGCCGAAGCCGATCACCTGCGCGCGCTCGTTGAGAACTACACAGCGGGTCTGAGTTCCACCGCCATCGACTCCGATTGCCAGCGTCATGCGCCTGCTTCTCCTGTGTGCCGGGGCTGATTTGTGCAAATACTACCATATTCGCGCTAAATCGATGTAATTTGTTCAGGGAGGGTGTAAAGTAGGGTATAGATATTACGTGCTGGACGACTTGTCAAAATTGTCGAGGCATGTTCCGCAGCAGATGTCGTATATGTGTAGACCCCAGTCTAGACTTTTGTTAAAACATTTTGTGACATTTGCTACTTGCGCGCCGTATGATTTTGCATTATTTTTAAATGTATCTACAGGTATGTACTAGATTTTTTTTAGTAAGTTTGGTTTTCATGAATAAAGCAAGTGATATTCAGCTTTCGCAGCAAAGTTTTATTTCGCTGCACGTCCAGCTTCATAACCAGCTTCGCCAGTTAATCCTTTCGGGACACTGGCCGAGCGGTTCGCGTATTCCTTCCGAAAATGAACTGACAACCTATCTGAAAATTAGCCGCAGCACGGTTCGGCTTGGCTTGCAGCGTGCCGAGATCGAAGGCTTGATCGAGCGTACTGCCGGGCGCGGTACCTTCGTCGCCTATCTTCCCCGCCGGGAACATGAAATCAAGCTGATCGCCTTCGTGACGCACGGCTTCGACACTGAAACGCATCTGCTCATGCTCAAGGGCGCGGAGAGCAAGCTCAAGAGCGACGGCTACCAGGTCATTCTCAGTCACATCCAGAATCAGGATGAGGAGTTCGCCGTTCTGGAGCGCCTGAGCAGCGATTATTATTCCGGCGTGCTGCTCTGGCCGCACGCCAACGCTTCGCGCATCGAGCAGGAAAACATCTCCAAGTACCGTGATGTCCCTGTGCCGATGGTGTTGATGGATCGGCAGATCGCGGGACTCAACTGCGACTGTGTGACCAGCGACAACTACGGCGGGGCGCTCGCGCTGATGCGTCATTTGCACGAACTCGGCCACGAGCGCATCGTCTTTCTGACCCATCACGAGATGCACCTGCTGACTGCGCAGGAACGCTTTCGCGGCTACTGCGATGCAATGCACGAAGCGGGCTTGGTCGCCACGCAGCCCTGGGTGATCGGTCAGCCAGGGAGTGAAATCAGCGCGAACGATGCTTTCCGCTCCGCCATGAGCATCAGCAGCCCGGAGCTTCAGCAAATTCGCCAGTACTGGGAAAATGCCGACCCGCGCCCAACAGCGATCTTCGCGCTGA
>DASZXN010000032.1:0-9927 GCA_035545875.1 Phototrophicaceae bacterium | reverse complement strand
GCCAGCGCGAGCGCGACACGTTCGGCCTCGCTGAAAAACGGGGCTTCGCGCCACGCTGCCAGCGCGAACAGGCGCTCGTCAGCTTCACCAAACTTTCTGGCGCTCTGTGAGCCGGAAAGGACACAGGAACTGCATCCGTTGATCTGGCTGACGCGCAGGTGCACCAGTTCGAGCGTCGATCTCGGCACGCCGCCCTTATATGCCGCTTTGAGCAGCCCTTGAATGGCGCTCGTTGCTTCAGGGATCACCGCCGCCGGATTCTTCATGCGCGGCTGTCGGGTTTGCGTTTGCATAATTGCGCTCCTTGTCCATAGACTCTCTCTGTAGATGACGGACGAACCCGGTTGCCAGCGGAAGCGCGATCTCCCCTGTCACATCGGGTCGGTGCTTTACGTCATACAAGCAATGACGGAACACGGCGATCAAATGTGACCGACAAGGCCGTATCGATTCAGTCAAGCAGAGGGACAAAACGGATGGACGATAATCAACAGCTTGCCGAGCAGTTCGAGGCTAATCGGGAACATCTGCAAGCGGTCGCTTACCGGATGCTCGGCTCGCTCCCTGAGGCCAACGACGCCGTACAGGAAGCGTGGCTGCGCCTCAACCACTCCGATGCGAACCGCATCGACAACATGGGCGGCTGGCTGACGACGGTGGTCGCGCACATCTGCCTTGACCATTTGCGCGCGCGTAAAGCCCAGCGCGAGTCGCCGCTCGACGAGTCCGCCGACGACACCCTGCCGAGCCACGAGCAGGAAAGCGACCCGGAACAGGAAGCCCTGCTCGCCGATTCGGTCGGATTGGCGCTGCTGGTGATTCTCGATACCCTAAACCCTGCCGAGCGACTTGCCTTCGTCCTGCACGACATTTTCGCCATGCCCTTCGAAGCCATCGCGCCGATTGTCGAGCGCTCCGAGCCTGCGACCCGAAAGCTCGTTAGCCGCGCTCGCCATCGCGTGCAGGGTGCTGAAATGGTGCGCGACGCCAACCTGACCTACCAGCGCGATCTGGTCAATGCTTTTCTCCAGGCGGCGCGGGAGGGTTCGTTCGACACCCTGCTCGCCGTACTTGACCCAGACGTGGTTTTCCACGTCGAGCACACGGCAGTCGCTCCCGGATGGCCGCGCGAAGCTCACGGCGCGGCAGATGTCGCCAATCTGTTCTCAGGGAGCGCGCAGGTGGCGCGGACGGCGCTGATCGATGGCGTGATTGGCGTAGTCGTCCCCTGGCAGGGCAAGGTGGCGTTCGTGTTCAACGTCACGGTGAAAGACGGGAAAATCACGGAGATCGAAGTCACCGGCGACCCCGAACGGATCGCGCAGATGGAGATTTTCATTCTGGACAAGTGAGAAGCGCGTATATGGTCTGAATGGTCGCCGCAATCGTCTACCATCCGATGCAGAGCTTGTACTATAATTCGGATCATTGCTGACGGATGGGATATTAGGTCGAAATATGGCGAATCGGCGGCTGCTGATCTCTTACGCGCACCCGGATGACGAGAGTTTTGGCTTAGGCGGACTGATTGCACGCTGCGTCGCCGAGGGGATCGAAGTTGACCTGATCTGCGCGACCAACGGCGAGCGCGGTACGGTCAAGCCGGAATTTCTCAAGGGCTACGATTCGGTTGGGGCGCTGCGCCTTGCCGAACTCGACTGCGCCGCCGAGAAGCTCAAGCTCAACCACGTCGTCAAGCTCGGCTACAAAGACAGCGGCATGATGGGATCGGAAACCTCGAACGACGCTGATTGTCTCTGGCAGGCGAAACAGGATGAAGTCGCCCGCCGTGTCGTCGAGGTCATCCGCGATCTCAAGCCGCAGGTGGTCATCACCTTCAACAAGTACGGCGGTTATGGTCATCCAGATCACATTGCCATTCAGCGCGCCACGACTGACGCCTTCAAGCTGGCGGGCGATCCGGCCTATCAGACCGGGCAGGCTGTTTATCAGCCGCAGAAGCTCTACTATACGAGCACCTCGGCGCGACAGTTGCGCTTCGGCGTGGCGATGACGCGCCTGCGCGGTCAAGACCCGCGCCATCTCGGTCGCAACAAGGACTTCGATCTGGTCGCCATCCTCGAACATATCGAGCCGATCCATGCGCGGATCAACATCGCCGATTACTACGAAGCCTGGGACGAAGCGAACGCCTGCCACGCCAGCCAACTCGGAGGCGGCGGGCCACGCTTCCCTAAATGGACGCGCCGCTGGATGTCGCCGAACCAGAATTTCACGCGCGTTTATCCCGTGCCGCCTGCCAACCGCGTCGATGAACACGATTTGTTCGCCAACGTCCGCATTGACGAGTCCGTCGCCACGTGAGCGAACAGGATCACGCTGCTGCCGACCGCGTGGATCGCCTGCTCGACGCGATTGAAATGGTCAAAGCCAATCGCCATGCTGAAGCGCGCCATCTCCTGCGCGAATTGATCCGCGAAGACGCCAATTTCGAAGATGCCTGGCTGTGGATGAGTGTGGCGGTCGATTCGCTCGACCAGAGTTCGATCTGCCTTGACAACGTGCTCCGCATCAATCCGAAGAATGTGGACGCAGCCGGCGCGCTTTATCGCATCCGCATCCCTGAACTGGAGATGCAAAAACGGCGCGCGCGCCTGCGCTTCTACCATGACATGGCCTCCAGCGCGCTGTGGTTCATCATCATCGTCTTGCTGATCGCGGGCTTCGTCACGATCACGTCACTGGCTTCCGGCGCTCCCTGAGTCCCGAAAGGCACGCGCGTTCGCGCCGACGATGCGAATCAGGCGCAGCAAATCGGCACGTTCTTCCTCGCTCAATCCCTGCATCAAGTGAACCGCCAGCGTATCGCGGAAGTTGAGGCCGCTTTCACTTGCGCGCGCCTGCCGGATTTCGTCGGTCATCGCGACCAGCGTGTAGCGGTTGTCGCGCGGATCGGGGCGGCGTGTGACCTGCCCTTCCGCCTCCATCTGCTTGACGATGCGCGTGATGACTGGGCCTTCAACGCCGAGCCGCTGCTGTAAATCGGCCTGACTGAGTTCGTCGGCGTGATATAGCTCGTGCAGAATGTCGAGCCGCGTCTGGCTCATGCCGGTCGCCTGCTCGGTGATCCACATAATGTCGCGGTGCAAATGCGTCAGTTCGACGTTGAACTGCCAACCGTCGCTCTCGATGCTCATGGCCTGCCTCTAGTGGCTCTTATTCACTTTAGCCCTCATCCCCTACCCCTTCTCCCTCATGGAGAAGGGGAAAAGACAATGCGGTTTCTTAAGTCCCTCGCCCTGAGGGCGAGGGATTTAGGGTGAGGGCGATTCATGACCTAAGGAATCAGCAGCACCCTCCCGGTACTCTGCCGTCCTTCAACCAGCGCGTGCGCCTGGGCGACCTGAGCGAGCGGAAAGGTGCGATCCGCTTTGATCTGAAGTTTACCCGCTTGCACCCACGTCACCAAATCGCGCAGATAGGCCGGGAAATCCTCGAAGTAGAAGCCTGCGTTGGTGCGCGTAATGAACAGCGATCCCTTTTCCTGAAGCAGCATCAGGTCGAAGGGCGGAATGTAGCCGCTCGACTGCCCGAAGATCACCAGATAGCCGCGTGGCGCGAGGCTGTCGAGGCTGGCCTCGAACGTGTCTTTGCCGACGCCATCATAAACCACGCTGACGCCTTTGCCGCCCGTGATGCGCCGCGCTTCTTTGGCGATGTCGCTGCGGGTCGAGATGATGATCTCGTCCGCGCCTGCCGCGCGAACCGCCTGCGCCTTGTCCTCGCTCGACGTGACGCCAATCACCTTACCGCCGCGCAGCTTCGCCATCTGCACCGCCAGTAAGCCAACGCCACCCGCTGCCGCGTGGATCAGCGCCCATTCGCCCGGCTTGATCGGATAGGCAAGGTTGGTCAGTTGGTAGGCGACAAAACCCTGAATCAGCCCGCCCGCCGCCTGCTCAAGCGTGAGCGCGGCAGGAACCGGGATCACGCGCGCGGCGTTGGCGATGAAATGCGTCGCGTAGGTTCCCTGCCCGCCAAAAGCGACACGCTCCCCGACTTTGACATTGCTCACGCCTTCGCCTAACTGCTCGACAATGCCAACGCCCTGCGATCCCAGCGTGATCGGGAATTCGCCACCCAAGCCATTCTGGTTGTAGAAGTTTTGCTTGGCGGTGTCGCCGCGCCGCTGCACGATGTCGAGGAAGTTGACGCTCGCTGCCTCGACCCGAACCAGCACTTCACCCGCGCCGGGAACCAGAGTCGGCGCGTCTTCCAGTTTCATGACCGACGGATCGCCATATTCATAGATACGGACTGCTTGCATGAGCTTCGCCTCATCTGCTTATCGAGATAATGAATATCTCATCAATTATTATCTAGTTAATCATTATCGCGAAAAGCGATTTTTGTCAAGAGATCAATTTCTGGACTGCATCCAGCGATATTCAAACACGACCGTTCGGCGGAAATCGCCAGAGGCTCGAAGCCTCCGGCTAGCAAACCCCCACCGTCTAAAGTCGGCTGGCGAAAACGCGCGATCTGGGGCAGCCTGCTGAAGCAGGCTTGGGCTTCGTAGCCCGACGTTTTGAACGTCGGGCGAGGCAAGCAAACAGATCGTTTGGGGGGTTAACTCAGCACTTCTTTTCGCTACTGCGGTTTGAGCAGCGGCGCGTAACCACTGTGCGAAATGAGCGCCTGACCATCAGGGCTTTGCATCCAGCCAATGAAAGCGCGGTAGTGCATCCCCAGCGGATCATCGGCCTGCGGCTCGTGCTGTCCGGCGACGTAAATGATCGAACGGAGCGGATAGGTATTATCGTAGACGTTTTGCAGCGTTGGCGCGGCGTCGTCGAGCGTGAGCGCACGCACCGGATCGTCGAGATAGCTCATCGACACGTAACCGATACTGTTCGGCTGGCGCGCGACGCTCTGCACCATCGCCGCGCTCGACGGCGCGATCTGGGCGGTCAGCGTGGTACGGCGGCTGCCCATGATCAGGCTCTCGAACTCGGCACGCGTGCCCGATCCATCCTCGCGGCTGACGACGATAATGTCGGCATTCCTGCCGCCAATGTCGCTCCAGTTCTGTGTCCAGCCCTGATAAATGTCCCGTAACTGCTCGGTCGAGAGCTGCTTGACCGGGTTGTCAGGGTGGACGATCACGGCAATCCCGTCCTGACCAATCGGTGCAGCCCAGAGCGGACTCTGATCATCGAGGTGGTTGGTGACCAGATAGGCCGTCTCGTCGCTCATGACCTCCTGCACCATCGCATCGTAATCCCCGGTCGTGATCTCGAAACTGATCTGCGGATTCAGGCGGCTGTAGGTGCTGGTCAGGTTGTAGATCAGCGGGATGGTCGGCGTAGTCGCGTAGATGCGCAGCGCCGTCACGTGCTGGGTCGGCGTGGCCGCCGGGATCAACTGCGTGCTGCAACTGACCAGCGTGAAGGCGACTGCTGCCGCGAGGGTACGTCTGGCTCTCCCCACTATCGCATCCCCTCGGACATGCGCGACGGCTTCAAGGTCGAATCCCTACACGGTTTGCAGGTAGCGCTGGAGAAACTGTTCGACGTACTCGGTCAGATTGCCAGCGAGAATGGCGGCGCGCATCCTTTCCATGTGCCGGATCAGAAAGCGGAGGTTATGCACACTGAGGAGATAGTGCGCGAGCAGCTCTTTCGCTTTGATCAGGTGGCGCAGATACGCGCGGCTGAAATTGCGACAGCAGCTACAGTCGCAGTCGGGATCAAGCGGCTGCGGGTCGCGGGCATAGATCAGGTTGCCCATGTTGATCGTCCCGTCGAGCGTGAAGGCCGCGCCGTGCCGCGCGATGCGCGTCGGCAGTACGCAGTCAAAGAGATCGATCCCACGCAGCACACCTTCCGCCAGATCGTCGGGCGTGCCAACGCCCATCAGGTAGCGCGGCTTGTCCTCTGGCAGCAGCGGCACGCAGGCGTCGAGCGTCTGGTACATATCGGCTTTGGTCTCGCCGACCGCCATGCCGCCGACCGCGTAGCCGGGGAAATCGAGCGGGAGCAGTGCCTCGGTCGATTGGGCGCGTAAATCCGCGAAGATGCCGCCCTGCTGGATGCCGAACAGCGCCTGCTTCGACATATCGGGATGCGCCTCGCGGCAGCGCGCCGCCCAGCGGCTCGTGCGCTTGACCGCCGCTTCGACAATCGCGCGATCCGTCGGCACAGGGCATTGATCGAAGCACATGATCACGTCCGCGCCGAGGTTTTCCTGAATTTTGATCGAGGATTCGGGGGTGAAGCGATGCGCGCTGCCGTCGATGTGCGAACGGAAGGTCACGCCCTCGTCGTCAATTCGATTGATCTTGGCGAGGCTGAAGACCTGAAAGCCGCCCGAATCGGTCAGCATGGGGCCATCCCAGCGCATGAACTCGTGCAGACCGCCCAGCTCGCGCACCAAATCGTCGCCGGGGCGCAGATACAGATGGTAGGTGTTCGACAGCACCATCGACGCGCCGATCTCGTGCAAATCGCGCGGGGGAACCGCTTTGACCGTCGCCTGCGTGCCCACAGGCATAAACGCCGGGGTCAAAACGTCACCGTGCGGCGTGTGAACCACACCCGCACGCGCGCGATTTTGCGTTTTGATCGTCTCGAAATACAATGGCATGTAAGCTTCTCAGTTTTTAGTTCATGAAAGCGTGGTTCTTAGACGTTTTTATTAACATTGACTAAAAACTAAGAACACATAACGAACGCTTCTCCAAGCAGCGTGATTATAACAAAAAGTTAAACCTGATGTATGTCATCCTGCCGACGAACATAACCCACATAACCCACATAACCACATCATGATCAGCCTTTATGACATACTTGAAGCCGCCAACGGCCAGTTGTTTGGCGAGCCGGGCGCGCAAATCTTCAGCGATTTCTGCTTCGACTCGCGTTTCGCCGCCGAGTCGAACCTCTACGTCGCGCTCAAGAACGACTGGGGCGACGGTCATCAGTACATGTACGAGGCGGTGCAGCGCGGCGCGACCGGCGTCCTCTGCACGCGCCCGCCGGAGTTCGATACTGAGGGGCTGTCGGTCATTCTCGTCAAAGACACCAACTCCGCGCTGATGAAGTGGTCGTACTACACCCTCAACAAGCTCGGCCCGCAGGTGATCGGCGTGACGGGAACGTCGGGCAAATCGGTCACGGTCGAAGCGATCACCCACGTCCTCCAGACGCGCTACGGCGTGCAAAAGAGCATCGGCGACACCAACGGTCGCCTGAGCTTGCCGATGACACTGGCGAAGCTCACCTCCGATCACAAGATCGTCGTGCTCGAACTGGGCGCAGCGCAGCCGGGCGAAATGTCCGAGATGGTGCTGTCGGTACAGCCGCAGGTCGGCGTGATCACCCGAATCGGAGCCGATGATCGCTCGGACACTGCTGATCAGTTAGCGCAGGAGGACAGCCTGCTGATCGAGTACCTGCCCACGACCGGACTGGCCGTCCTCAACTACGACGACGACCGCTCGCGCGCTTTAGCCTCGCGTACACGCGCGAAGGCGCTCACGGTGGGGCTGGAAGGCTTCGGCGCGGACTTCACGGCTTACAACCTCGTCCTCGGCGCGACTGGAACGGGCTTCGACGTGCGCTACGGTCAGAACCGCCACGTGGGACGCTGGTCGCCGCTGCTCGGCAATCACCAGTTGTACGCGATTTTGTCGGCGCTGGCGGTCGGCACGCACTACGACATCGCCCCCGCCGACGCGCTCAAGGCGCTCACCAACCTGATGCCGCTGCCGGGACGCATGAATCCGCTCAACGGGGTGGATGGCGCGCTGTTGATCGATGATTCATTCAGCGCTGATCCGCAGTCGGCGCTGGCGGCGCTCGACTGGCTGCACAAAATCACCGACGACAAGCACCGTGCCATCTTCATGTTTGGCGACATGGACAACCTCGGCGAGTACAACCAGCGTGGACACCGCATCATCGGCCAGCGCGCCGCCGATGCGGTCGATTTGTTCGTCACGATTGGCACCGACGCGGCGCTGGCAGGTCGCGCCGCGCTCGATCAGGGCATGGACGCGCGCAAGGTGCGCATCACCTACAGCATTCAGGATGCCGTCGCTCAGTTGAAAGATCAGAATGCCCTCAGCAGTGACGACATCGTGCTGATCAAAGGCGGCCCCTCGGCGCGAACGGAACTGCTCACGCGGGCGCTGCTCGCCAACGACGCCGACGCTGCTCTGCTGCCCCGTGTTAATCAGTTCAATGACGGCGATCAACTGCTGCGCCCCATTCGCCCCAGTTGGGTCGATATTGACCTCGACGCGCTCGCCAACAACGTGCGCGGCCTCAAGTCGATCATCGGCGATAAGGTTATGCTGATCGCGGTGGTCAAAGCCAACGCTTATGGGCACGGCGCGATCTCAGTCGCGCGCACGGCGCTGCTCAACGGCGCAGAGTATCTGGCGGTTGCGTCAATGCAGGAAGCGGTCGAACTGCGCAGCGCCGGGATCGAAGCGCCGATTCTGGTCATGAGCTACACGCCCGCGCAGGCGATTCGTCAGGCGGTGCGTCAGAACATCACGATCACGCTCTACGACCTCGACCTCGCCCACGCCTACGACCGCGCCGCCCGTGAAGCTGGCGGGACGCTGCGCGTTCACGTCAAGGTCGATACGGGCATGGGTCGGCTCGGCGTGATGGCCTCGGACGCGATGGTGTTCTTTCGACAGATTCTCGGCCTCAGCCACCTCGAATTTGAAGGCATCTACACCCACTTCTCGATGGCGGACGAAGACCTCAGCTACACGCTCGAACAGGTCAAGACTTTCAAGCAGATTTTGACGCCGCTCCGCGCGGCGGGCTTCAACTTCAAGTACATTCACGCGGCGAACTCGGCGGGTACACTGGTTTCCAAAGAGACGCATTTCAACGCGGTGCGCACCGGACTAGCGATGTACGGCCTCTCGCCCTCTGAACTCGCCGCCGTGCCGAGCGACTTCCGTCCCGTCCTCTCATGGAAAACGGTTGTCGCGCAAGTCAAAACGCTGCCGCCGGGACATCCGGTCGGCTACGGCGGCACCTACTACGCGAAAGACACCGAGCGCATCGCCGTGATTCCGGTCGGCTATTCGGATGGCTTGCGGCGCTCGCCGCAGTACTGGGGTCACGTGCTGGTGAAAGGGCAGTTCGCGCCGATTATCGGGCGCGTCAGCATGGAGAAAACGACCATCAACGTCACGGACATCCCGGACGTGAGCATCGGCGATGAAGTCGTGCTGATCGGCAGACAGGGCAGCCAACAGATCACAGCGGACGAGATCGCGCGGCGGCTCGGCACGATCAGCTATGAAGTGCTGTGCAGCGTCGTCCCGCGCGCGCCGAGACGATAATCCGCATCACTCGTAGGGGCACGACATGTCGTGCCCCTACAAATTCCGCGCCGTTGGCTACCCAATCCACGAAGCCATTTGCGACGGCAGCGGCTTTTCCAGCGCGCGCAGATAGCAGGTCGCTTTCGCGTAGAAAATCAACTGCGCCTCGCGGTAGATGTGGAACTGGACGGTCAAATCCGGCGCGAAAGTCTGACGATTAACCTTTTTTGTGCGAATGTCATCGTCACTCAGGGCTTCGATAGCTGCGTCGAACTGCTGATCAAGCGTCTGATACCACGCCTTAAGCTGATCGACGCTGCCCGCCAGCGCCGGATCGCTGGTGCGATAGATCGCCCAGTTCATTTTGAAGCTCTTGAACGAATCGATGTAAATCTGCTCGGTTTCGCCCATCTCGCGGCACAGCGCGCCGAGCGTAACGTTATCGCCCGGCAGCTTGTAGGCGAGATCAGCGTCCGTCAGCAGATTCATCATGTCCACACGGATTTTCTGCGTCTCGTGCATCCCGGCAAGTTGATTGGTGACAAGTACGTTGCTCATCCGATCCACGCTTTCCAGTTTTCAGGGAGCGGCTTGGGCATGGCGCGGTAGTAAAT
>DASZXN010000031.1:0-16015 GCA_035545875.1 Phototrophicaceae bacterium | reverse complement strand
TACAGGTCACGGTACGGGTCTTCGATCACTTCGTAGACGCCATCCGGCCAGTGGTTCGCCTCAGCGATCTCCTGCGAATGTTTCAGGAAGGCCTGAGCACGTTTCTCGTCCACGCCAATGTGGATGATCTTGACCGGCACGCCGCGTTTGAGGATCGCATCGACCACGCGCACGGCCAGCTTCGACCACGTATCACAGAAGTAAATCGCCAGTTCTTTGTCCTGCTTCGGGTTAAAGACACGCGGTCGCTGCGGGAAAATCGGCGTCTCGTCGAGGTGCAGCCGAGCGGCGGTTTCCTTGTAATGCTTGTGTATCTGGAAGAACATCCAGACCAGCGTCGGAATCAGCAGGCAGATGAACCATGCGCCCGTCGTGAATTTGGTGATAATGAATACGATCATCACGACGAAGGTCACACACGCGCCCAGCCCGGAAACGAGCAGCTTGATCCACCAGTGACGGTCATAGTTGATCCTCGTCTCCAGCCCGTAAGTGAACTCCCCCGGTTTCAGCCGTCCCGCGCGCCAGAAGCGGCGCGTCATCCCCGTCTGGCTGATCGTGAAGGCCAGAAACACGCCAATCGCATAGAGCGGGATCAGGTTCGTCACCACCGCGCCCGTCAGGATGACCAGCACAATCGCGCTGAATGAGAGCGTCAGAATACCCCATGTATAGACCAACCGACGCCCGCGATAGGTCAACTGACGCGGCAGAAAGCCATCGCCGCTGTGCAGCGCTGCCAACTGCGGGAAATCTGCAAACGGCGTGTTCGCCGCCATGAACAGCACGGCGAACGCTCCGGCAATCGTCAGGACGTAGGCCAGATAACCTAGCCCTTCATTTCCGTAAACCGTGCGCGCAAGCTGGCTGATGATTGTTTCGTCGTTCGAGGGCATAGCGTGAACTGCATTTGCCAGCACCGTGATGCTCAGAAAGAAGGTGATCAGGATCGTGCTCATGACCACCAGCGTCTTGGCAGCATTATTCGCGCGGGGCTGGCGGAACAACTGGGTATCGTTGGAAATTGCCTCAATGCCCGTTAGTGCCGTACAACCGGACGAGAATGCCTTGAGCAGCAGCAGCAGAGTCAGCGGTTCCAGCACATCCTGTTGAATCGGTACGACGCCAGTTACCGGGCTGAGATGCCCGGTCAGCAGCTTGATGAACCCCAGCAGCAGCGTTCCCCCCATTGTGAGCAGGAAGAAGTAGGTCGGAATCGAGAACAGCCGCGCGCTTTCCTTGACACCGCGCAGGTTGACCAACGTCATGACAGCGATGATGCCGACCGTGATCTCGACGCGGTAATTTGCCAGCCCCGGAGCAACGCTGATCACGTTGGCGACGCCTGCGCTGATACTCACAGCGACCGTCAGAATGTAGTCGGTCAGCAGCGCCGCGCCCGTGACCTGAGCGAGTTCTTCGCCGAGGTTTTCTTTCGCCACGCGGTAACCACCGCCGCCCGCCGGATTCGAGAAAATCGTCTGACGGTAGGAAATCGTCACAATTCCAATCAGGAGGGCAATGCCGATGGCAATCGGAATCGAAATGGCATTGCCGGTAAAGCCGAACAGCGCGAAACCGCTCAGCGCCGCCGTATTCAGAATGATCAGGATTTCCTCAGTGGCATAAGCGACTGAGGAAAGCGCGTCGCTGGCAAGTACCGCCAGCGCGATAAAGTTCGGTGCGGTCTGATGGGTAATCTCAGCAGAGCGTAGACGTTTGCCGAAAAGAGTTTCGGCAACGCGGTCTTGGACATCTCGGACAGCCATAGTTCTCCCCTCAAATGGACGAACATTATTGTAGGAGAATTTCGGCGCCATTAGGTCAAATTTAGGTCAAGGTTGCCTTTATAAGTATCTAGAATCTATCAATATCGTTTTGCCGCCTTTGCTGTCCCCGACAGTCACAGCGCTGCTTTGTGCTTCATTAACCACGCTGCCATGTCAAATCCCCATGTCCTCGCCTTGTCATTTACTTGACAGCCGCATCACAGTTCAGCCGGTGGCGGAGCGCTTCTCCGCGCGAGAAATTCTTCCCGATCATTGACGCGCGGAAAGGGCTGATCGGGAACAGACACGCCGAGAAACGCGCACAGCGGCTCCCAGCCTTCCTTCACGTCCAAGACCAGCAGCTTGTCAGCCGGAACTTTCCGCTTCACCGACTCGACGTGCTGATTGAACACGTCAATCGCGTAAGCCTTGTCCTCGAATCTGCCGTTAAAGGTGTTCAACCAGATCAGTTGATTCGCCATCCGTCCCTGAGCTTCGCGCACCGGATCGGCCTGCTCAGGGCGATTGCTGCTTACGGGAAAAATCGTCGCCAGCGCGCTTTCGTACCACTTTTCAGGATCGCGCACCGTCAGAATCACTTTGGCGTCGGGAAATTGCTGCATGTAGGTTTCATAGAACGCCGAGGCAGGCCAATCGACTGCCGCGACGTAGCCGTCGAGGATCGGCTCCCAACTTTCGAGCGTCCCATCGACCGCCTGCTGCCAGTACGGGATGTGATTGGGATGCTCAAACACTTCGCGCATGTGATAACAGGGGCCAAAATCGATCAGTTCCAGCGCGGCTTTGAGCGAGGCCGTTCCCGTGCGCCCGAAGCCAGCGCCAATCACTTTGAGTTCCATCATCGTCTCCTGAGCAGCCCAAATGAGAGCAATCTCAGGCCATCATACTCTGAATTTTTCGTGAGGTGGTCAGGTTTGTAACATTACCCAAATACAATGCCCAGGTCTTTCGCCATCTGCACCATTTCGCCGTCGGGATCGACGTACTTGATCTGCGCGGCGTCCGCCATCGGCACCGCGATCAGGTCATTGCCGCGCAGCGCGACCATCTCGCCCCACTTCTCCTGCGCAACCAGATGCACCGCCGCTGAACCAAAGCGCGTCGCCAGCCAGCGATCATGCGGCGTTGGCTGGCCGCCGCGCTGCAAGTGACCGAGCACGGTCACGCGCACGTCCACGCCGAGACAGTCGGCGATCATGTTGCCGATCAGGTAGCCGATGCCGCCGAGCCGTCCTTGCATCAGGCCGCCGCCCTGAATGTAAAACTCCTGCGCCCCGCCAATCGGCGCAGCGCCCTCTGCAACGACGACGAGGCTGTAATTACGTGCCGACCACGACGAATTGATGCGCTCGCAGACGACGTTGATGTCAAACGGGATTTCGGGGATCAGAATCACGTCCGCGCCGCCCGCTACGCCCGCCGTCAGCGCGATCCAGCCGGAGTTGCGCCCCATGACCTCCATCACCATCACGCGATGGTGGCTTTCGGCGGTGGTTTGCAGCTTGTCGAGCGCTTCAGTCGCCGTCAGGATCGCGGTGTCGAAGCCGAAGGTCACGTCGGTCTGACTGAGGTCGTTATCGATGGTCTTGGGCACGCCGACCACATGGCCGCCGCGCGCGACCAGCTTTTGCGCAATCGCCATCGTCCCGTCGCCCCCCGCGACAATCAATGCGTCGATGCCCATGCGTTCCAAGCGGGTCAGCGCCTCGTCCGACGTATCGACGTAATCGACCGAGCCATCAGCATTCTCGACGGCGCGCACAAACGGGTTGCCCCGGTTGACCGCGCCGAGAATCGTGCCGCCGCGCGCCAGCAGATCGCGCACGCGCGTCTCATCCAGCGGGATCGTCGGCGTCTCGTCAGTCAGCAGACCGTCGTAGCCCTGCCGGATGCCGATCACGTCCCAGCCATAACGCTTCTGCGCGGTCAGCACCACCGCGCGAATCACGGCATTCAGGCCGGGAGCATCGCCGCCGCCCGTGAGTATCCCGATTCGCTTGATCATAGGCTCTCCCTCTCTGCCATTATACGCACACCTGTGTTAAAATGGCATGATATAACGACCCTATAAAGGTAAATGGATGGCGCGCAGACGCTCCCGCGAATATGCACGTGAACGCGAGTACGAATATCACCGTAAAAGCCGCGCCGAAGCCCGCATCGAGCGCATTACGTGGGCGCTGCTGGTGCTGGTCTTTGGCGTCATCGAACTGCTGCCGAGCAGCGCGACCCTGCCCAACTTCTTCGTCCCGTTCGCGGGATCGTTGATTCTGCTCGGATCGGGCATTTACCAGTTCATGCGCGGCTGGCGCGTCAGCCCAATCACGTGGATCGGCGGCGCGTTCATGGCCTTGTTCACCTACTACGATCTTCAGGTGAACCCCGCGCAGAGCTTCACGGGCGCTTGCCTGATCGTCTTCTTCGTGGTGATTATCTTCGGCCTCATTACCGGGGAAACGTAATAACTGGCAGTTTTCACAGCCAATTTCTTGACATTTCGCCTAAAATGCAGTATTTCATCAACAGTGACTTGTGCATGTTGAACGAACGCGATCATGACTGAAGCTGCCCAACGTTTAACCGTCGAAGATGTGCGAAAACTCGCTCTGCCGCTTGGCACGCGCGTCGTCGCAGGCGAAGGCTTGCTCCTCAGCCGCGCCGTGACCTGGACGACCGTGATCTATCCCAGCGACAGCGTGGCTGCCAAATCGCTTCAGGTGGATGAACTGATTCTGGTCGCCCCGCGCGAGTCGAATGCGCCACGCTCGACCAACGATGTCGATGTCGTGCGCTGGGCGTCCGAGAACAAAGCCTCGGCGGTCGTCCTGAGCGAAATCCCCTCCCCCAACGCTATCGCGGAAGCCAATGCTTACGGCATCCCGGTGATGACCTTGCCGAACGGCAGCCGGATTCGCATGGTCGAGAAAGCTGTCGTCAGCCTCTTAGTCGATCACAAAGGCCAGATCGAGCGGCGTGGCACGCAGATTTACCGCCAGTTGACGCAGATTTCCTCGCGCAACGAAGGCATGGCCGAACTGATCAGCGAAATGGCGCGCCTGACCAACAAGGCGGTCGTCATTCAGGACAAGCGCCTGCAAATCCTGTATAGTTCGGTGCAGCCGCAGTTCGTCGCCTACTGGGAAGAAGTCGAGAACTTTCTGCGCAAGGTCGATAACCTGCCCGTCGAGATGCAGGATCGCCAGCGCGTCGCCGAGATCGAGAACCCCGTGCTGATGCAGTCGCTCCCCACGCCGGGGATGGCGCGCCTGGTTTCGCCGATCATCACCAAAGATATTGGACGCGGCTACCTGTCAATCATCGGGCGTGACATCGATTTGGACGACATTGACAGCCTTGTCGCAGAACACGGCGCGGCGGCCTGCGCGCTCGAAATGGCGAAAGCCAAAGCCATCAGCGACACCGAAAAGCGGCTGCGCGGCACCTTTCTGGATCGTCTGCTGATCGGCGACGTGAGCCAGCAGGAAGCGATTCGGCAGGGCGAGCGCTTCGATCACGACATGCTCAAGACGCACGTCGCCGTTGTGTTGGCGTGGCAGGGCGAGAAAACCCCCTCGCTTCGCCGTTTGGAGACGATTATCAACGGCGTCGTCTCGATGCAGCACGCGGCGGCGCTGGTCTGGCAGCGCGAGCGCGAAAACGAAGTCCTCGTCTTTCACGCCACCGACGACAAAGACCCCGTGACCGCCAGTATGCGTGTCGCGCGGCTGTTCACCAGCGAAATCCAGCGCCAGTATCCCGGCGCGAAGGTCGCCATTGGACTTGGGCAGCCTGCCCATGACATCAGTTCATGGCGCACCAGCTACCGCGACGCGGTACAGGCGCTCGACCTCGCCATGCGTCTGCAAACCGATACGCCGCTCTACATCGGTGATCTCGGCGTCTACCAGTTGATTTTGAGCCTCTCCGACCGCGAAAAGCTGCTCGCCTTCTGTGATCGCACGCTCGGCCCGCTGCTCGATTACGACATGCGCCAGCACGCCGACCTGATCAAGACGCTCGAAGCCTTTTTCGCCTCGCACGGCAATCTCTCGCAAACCGCCGAAATGCTGATTGTTCATCGCAATACCCTGCTCTACCGGATGAACCGCATCAACGAAATTGCCCAAATCGATCTCAATCGCCCGGAGATTCGCCTCGCGCTCCATCTCGCGCTGACGGTGCGCCGCCTGCTCACGCTGAACTAGACTTCGCATGATCTTGGATACTCCCTAATGGCGTGAGTTGTATCTGCTCTGCAAGACCGTAGGCAATTGGGAGATCGCTGTCGTTCTCTACGAACGTGCGACCCACAACAAGCATGGCATTATTTGGCAAAGAAATCTGCGCCATCCCCTGCGGCACGACTCCTTTCCAACCGGTGCCGGTGATCAGGTAGTCGCCAGCCTCGGTTCCTGTGGTGCGTTTGCCGACGTAAGCAAAATTCGTGTTACTCGACGGATCCGTGAACTGCACGCTGTAGTAGCGACCCGCCATGTCCGGCACGTGCAAGACCAGCGCTCCTCGACTCAAGTCAAGCCAACCGACCGTCATGAGCGTGTCGCGATTGACGCCCGTAGTCGCCAATTTTGAGGCCGAAGCGGGCGGGTGAAGCGGATCCGCGAACAACGCTTGAGGCTCCGTATAGAGCGTATTAACCGGGATGGGGCCGCCGCCGAACCCTTGAACGAGGATCCCTCTCTTGTACACGGACATCAACAGGCGCGGCCAAAAGTAGATGACAAGGAACCACACCACGACCATGACCGCACCGAATATCAGTAAATGTGCGTATCCCATCATTTCACCTCCACTACCGGCGGAACTTGGTACGTACCGTTCAAAATGGCCTGACCGGGTTCATAGGCGCGCAGCCAGAGGATGAAGTTGCCCGTCGGTGCGGGCAGCCAGTTGGATTCGTGACCTGATGGAGCGGCGTGCTGGATATAAATATCGACGGAGCTGTCGGCGTTGGGCACGAGTCCTGACCGATCACTGACGCTATAGCGATGGATCGGATTTGGTACAAAGTGATTTCCCGCATCGCCCATCGTGAGCGACCAGAAGGCATTAATCGGCGGGAGACCATCCGGCGGAAAGTGCATAAGGTAGTCGTGCTGACCGTCGAGCGTGCGACCTGCACCATCGGAGTGTGTCCACCAGTACATCGCCTCTTGCGGCACGTTCACCGGGCCGGCGAACAGTTGGGCGTGCGCGGCTCGCAGTAACATGCCATTGCCGGGCACGCCGAGGCCGTACATGGTGATCCAGCCGTTCACCTTCACAGCCTTGATCCTCGCGTATGCCTGGGCTGTGACAAACGCCAGCCCGACGCCGATCAGGATGCCCTGGATCACGTCGCTCGGCACAGTTCTCGTACTCAAGTCGGTAAAGAAGAGCAAACGGGTGATGAAATAGGCGCAAACGACGCCGACGAGTACCGTCAGATAAGTGGTGTAGGTTCTACTCATAGGATTGATTTTTCACTTTCGGCTTAAGCGGGCGAGCTATATCCGTTTTGCAAGGCTATAAGATGAGGCTTGAGCGGGTGCAGCAAACTGCTCCCCACATTATGACTCACAATGCGGGACACTCCGACATCTGGCAACTCTGTCCAGTCCTGTCGTAATCTCTCCTCGTTAAGAAAAAGCAATATTTATGCAAACTACCTAGAATTCAGCCCCAGATTTCTGGTAGATTGCAACTATTCCCACGACTATAATGCACACTAGGAAACCAATCCGATTCGCATTTCCCATTTGCCCTGTAGTTTTTTCGCTCCCAGAGGGGTGTTATGTCCAACACTTCCGATTTTATTCCCGACCTTCCCCACCGTGAAGACACGCGGGAACGTGACGCCTGCGCCCTGATTTGTGCAGTTCGCAAGGGCGGTGAGGCCACGCATGGCAACGTCAAGCGCACAATCGAGGCGCTCACGCGTATGGGACACCGCACCGGCTTCGTCGATGGCGAAGGCGACGGTGTGGGCATTATGACCGATATTCCCCGCGAGCTGTGGGCAAAAACGCTGGCCTTACAGGGCTTGCGCTCCTCGTTGGCGACCAGCCAGAATTTCTGGGTCGCCCACCTGATGATCCCGAACACGCGCCGCAGCGATTACGAGGACATGCTGCGCCAGATCAGCGAGCGGATTTGCGATGCTGGCCTCGACATTCTGATCGAGCGCCCCGGCCAGGTCGAATCCTACGTTCTCGGTCGCAACGCCGAGAAGAACGAGCCGCTGTTCTGGCAAATCGCGGGCACGAACGGTCGCGTTCCGACCAATCGCCTCGAAAACACGATCTACCGCCTGCAAATGAGTATCGAGCGCGACTTCAACGTGCATTTTCCCTCGTTCTCGTCGCGCAGCGTCGTCTACAAGGTGCAGGGCACGGTCGAAATTCTGCGTCGCTACTATCCCGAACTGCGCGATCCCGAATACGCTTCGACGGTTACGCTCGGTCACGCGCGTTACAGCACCAACACCAACCCGGTCTTTGAGCGCGCCCAGCCCTTCAACGTACTCGGTCACAACGGCGAGTTCAACACGATCACGCGCTTCCGCCTTGAAGCCGCTATGCTCGGCATCGATCTCGCCGATGGCAACTCCGACTCGCAGGACATTGATGCCGTCATTGACGCGCTCTGCATGGAATACGGTCTCGATCTGATTGAGGCGATGGAGTACGTGTTCCCGCCCTTCAAGCACGATCTGATCGAGAAGGACGCCGACATTCACGCCATGTACGACGATATTCGCCGCTCGTTTGGGCCATACGCGCAAGGCCCGGCGGCGCTGGCGACTCGCGTTGGCGATTACTGCGTCTTCAGCGTCGATGCGCTCGGTCTACGCCCGTTGTGGTTCGGCGAAACCGAAAAGGAATATTTCGCTTCGTCCGAGCGCGGCGTCTACCCGCTCGATATGATGTCGTCCGACCCCAAGCCGCTCGCCCCCGGCGAAAAGATCGCCGTGACGATCACGCCCGGTCGCAAGATCGAAGTCATGGATTACCCGGCCATTCAGCGCCACGTCTATCGCAAGTGGCGTGAGCGCACAGGCGCGTTCAACGGTCATGGAAATGGCAGCGGCAGCGGTTCGCCCAAAGCACCGAGCTTCTGGTCAATGAGCCAACCGCTCTATCAGCGCCAGAATCCAAGCGGCGGTCAGCTTGCGCCCGCAGGCGCTGCCGTCGCCGAAACGCAGCCGATGGCCGTCGCCGTCGCTGCCAAGCCGATGCCCTGGCAAGCCACCGCCACCGCCATCAACACGACGACGATGGCCGCCTTTGGCTGGGAACGCTATCACCTCAGCGTGATCCAGACGATGGCTGAAACCACGAAAGAACAAATCGGCTCGCTCGGTTGGGATGGGCCGCTCGGCGCGATCAGCCAGACCCGCGTCAACCTGTCCGACTACTTCAAGGAAACGGTCGCCGTCGTCACGAACCCGGCGATTGACCGCGAGCGCGAACGCGCCCAGTTCTCCAGCACGGTCGTGATCGGCGTGCGCCCGGAAATCGGCGCGCCTTCCAGCGATCTCTACGTGCAGTTGCAAATCCCGCTGCTGCTCGGCGGTCATGGCGCGCTCGGCTCGCTTGAAGATATGCGCACCGTCGCCGAAAAACAGGGCACGATCACACTCGAAGACCTGATCGAAACTTTCGGGGATCGCGTCGTCAGCCTCTCGATCAGTGCCGCTCCCGGCGAGAGCACCCCGGCAGCACTCGAACGCCTGCAAAGCGAAGCGGTCGCCGCCGTGAGCGATGGCGCGGCCTGCGTCATTCTTGACGATAGCGACCTCTACAGCGGCGAGCGCCTGTGGATCGATCCACTGCTGGCCGTCGCTGCTGTTGATACTGCCCTGCGCGAAGCCGACTATCTGCCCAATCTGCGCCGTCAGGCGGGGATCGTGCTGCGCTCCGCCGCGATCCGTGACCTGCACGACGTGGCGCTGGCGCTCGGCCTCGGCGCGACTGCGCTCGTACCGTATGCGCTCTACGCCGTCGGCCTCGATATTGCCCCGCGCGCTCCGCGTGAGCCGCTGCCCTCCGACGAAGTGATCAAGCGCCTGAACAGCACCATCACCGCGCTGATCGGCGGCCTGCAAAAAATCACCTCGACGATGGGCTGCCACGAACTGCGCGGCTACGGTACGACCTTTAGCTCGGTCGGCCTCGCCCCGTCGATTGCCCACATCTTCGGCACACCCAATTATTTCGGCTCGGAAGAACGCGGCACAACCTGGGCGACGCTGCAAGCCGACGCTGAAGCGCGCGCCGCCGAGTTCGCGGGCAAAGTCAAGAACAGGATGGAAAACCCGGATCGCCTGTATCCGAAGATGTGGAAGAAGATCGAGGACATCGCTCTCGGCGACGCCACCCTTGACGAGTACACCGAGCAGATGCTCAAGCTCGAAGCCGAAATGCCCGTCGCGCCGCGCCATCTGATCGGCCTCAAGATGGCGGACAACAGCACCGTCAACCCGGCAGAGGTGGACATCCACATCGGCAATCACGATATGCCCGTGCTGATCGGCGCGATGTCGTTCGGCTCGCAGGGTGAACTGGCGTACAAAGCCTACGCCGAATCCGCTGCGCGGCTGAACATCCTCTGCGTCAACGGCGAAGGCGGCGAACTACCCGACGTGATGGGCAAGTACAAGGCCAATCGCGGCAATCAGGTCGCCTCGGCGCGCTTCGGCGTCAACATCGAGTTTCTGAACTCGTGCGCCGTCCTCGAAATCAAGATCGGTCAGGGCGCGAAGCCCGGCGAAGGCGGTCAGCTCCCCGGCTATAAAGTCACCGAGCAGGTCGCGCTGGCTCGGCGCACCACCCCCGGCGTCGATCTGATTTCGCCGTCGAACAATCACGACCTCTACTCGATTGAAGACCTCGCCCAGTTGATTGATGAACTCAAAACCGCCAACCCGACGGCAAAAGTCTCGGTCAAAATTCCGGTCGTCCCCGGCGTTGGCATTATCGCCGTCGGCGTCGCCAAAGCGGGCGCGGACATCATCAACATCACCGGCTACGAAGGTGGCACGGGCGCAGCACGAGCGCACTCGCTGCGGCACGTCGGCCTGCCCGCCGAGATCGGCCTCTGGCAGGCGCATCGCGCGCTGATCGAGAGCGGTCTGCGCGCCGATGTCGAACTGTGGGCGGACGGTGGCATGAAGTCAGGCCGCGACGTGATCAAGATGCTCTGTCTCGGCGCGAACCGCGTTGGCTTCGGCACGATGGCAATGGTGGCGATGGGCTGTACCATCTGTCGCAAATGTCAGGAAGGCACCTGCCACGTTGGTATCACCACGCACCTCCACACGGTTGAAGAAGCCGAAGAGCAAGGCATCAAGCATTTCGAACCGCGCGATTTTGAAAACGCCGTTGGCGGGATTGTCACCGTCTTCCAGACCCTCGGCGAGGATATTCGCCGCTGGACTGCCGCGATGGGCTTCACCAGCGCCCAGCAGTTGGTTGGCCGCGCCGACCTGCTCGAACAGATCGGCATGACTGACCGCATCGACCTGCGTCCCCTGTTCAACTTTGTTCCCGTGCCGCCGAAAGCCGAGCTGATGCCCGGCGTCGGTCGCCAACTGGCGCGCCCGCGCAATGCCCTGACCAAGCAGATCACCACGCTGGTCGGCGAGTGGGCAGCCTACGGCGACGACGAAATGACTTATGACGATGAACAGGTCATGGCGATGGATCGTGCGCTCGGCACACACCTTGCCGGAGCGATTGAGCGCAAGGAATTCCCGAACGCCGAAAACATCAATGTGGTTCACCTGCGCTTCAGCAACTCGGCGGTTCCCGGCAACGGATTAGCAGCTTTCCTGAGCGACAAGCTCGACATTCTGGTCGAGGGCGGCGCGCAGGATGGCGTCGCCAAGTGCGCCAAAGGCGGCACGCTGGCAATCCTGCGCGGCATCAACCATGATGGCAAGCGCGTCGATGGCTCGGTTGGCAAGAGCTTCGCGTATGGCGCGCAGTACGGGCGCTTCATCGTGCAGGGCAACGCCGATACCCGCGCCTGCATCCGCTTGAGCGGCGCGGACGTGGTTTTCGGCGGTGAAGTCAGGGAACCGCTCCGTGATGAACTCGGCGGGCTGGCCGCACGCGCCAATCTCAAGGGCTACGCCTGCGAGTACATGACCTCTGGCCGCGTGCTCGTGCTCGGCGACCCCGGCCCCTGGATGTGTGCGGGCATGTCCGGCGGCTCATTCTATCAACGGATTCAGCCGGAAATGAACCTGACCGTCGAAGCGATCAAACGCCGTATCGCCAAAGGCGCGACCGTCGATATTTTCCCGCTCGATGAGCAGGGCATCGACGACGTGCGCGATTTGCTCGGCTTCTACATCCACACGCTCGAAAACAACAATCAGGAAAACGAAGCCGCGCACCTCTACGCGCTGATCAACCGCCCGGAGGAACATTTCGTCCTCGTCGCACCGCCCGCGCGCAAGAAGGCCGCGAGCTAATCCGCAATCCGAATGTTATGATGTCTATTTGTAGGGGCAGGTTTGAAACCTGCCCCATGCGCATCAAGTTAAGCCCTCACTCTAAATCTCTCTCCCTCAGGGCGAGAGACTTAAAATCCGGCTGACCCGTTGTTCTCCCTTCTCCCTGAGGGAGAAGGGCTAGGGGATGAGGGCAAAAACACACCGGCTCAATCCTTAAGTTGATGTGAATGGGCAGGTTTGAAACCTGCCCCTATGTTTATCCCCTCCAAACGGATCGCGTGTCTGGACATCCCCTCGCGCGGCGGCTATACTCCCCGCCATGATGCACATTGGAATCGACGCGCGCCTGACCTACTATCGCACAGGCGGAATCAGCACCTATATCATCCGGCTCGTGAACGCGCTCGCCAAGCTCGACCCAGCGAACACGTACACCGTCTTTCACAGTCGCAAAGCCCGCGAATCGCTGGTGAAAGACACGTCTGCGCCGCGCTTTCGCCGCGCCTCCTTGTGGACGCCTTCGCATCACCGCATCGAGCGGCTGGCGCTCTCGCTTGAACTGCTGCCCCACAACCTTGATGTCTACCATACAACCGATTTCATCCCGCCGCAGTTCGGCGCGCGCCGCCAGATCATCACCGTACACGACCTGACCTTTCTGCACTACCCGCAGTTTCTCACCGCCGAAAGCCGCCATTACTACAACGACCAGATCGAATACGCCGTCCAGCGTGCCGACCACATCCTCGCCGACAGCGAAGCGACCAAGCGCGATCTGGTCTCGATGCTGCACGTGTCGGAGAGCAAGATCACGGTGCATATGCTCGGCGTCGATGAGAGTTTCAAGCCGCTGCCTGCCGAAACGGTCGAGCATTATCGCCGCGCTCTTGAACTGCCGGACAGCTATTTCCTGTTCGTCGGCACCTTCGAGCCGCGTAAAAACTTCGACGGTCTCGTCGAAGCCTACCGTGACCTGATCCCGCGCGTGCCGGACGTGCCGCCGCTCGTTCTCGCCGGAAAGATGGGCTGGAACTTCGATGCCCTGCACGCCCGCATCGACGCGCTTGAGTTGGGCGATCATCTGCTCTGGCGCGAAGCCGTCCCGCAGGATGCCATGCCCGCGCTCTACAACGGAGCGCTGGCGTTGGTCACGCCCTCATTCTATGAGGGCTTCGGCTTTCCCGCGCTCGAAGCAATGGCCTGCGGCACGATGCCGATTGTCAGCAACCGCTCGTCGCTGCCCGAAGTCGTCGGTGAGGTTGGCCTTCAGGTTGATCCTGAAGATCACGCCGGGCTGACTGCCGCTATGCAGCGCGCCCTCGCTGATCCCGAATGGCGACATGCGCAGGAACAGGCCGGACTCGTGCGCGCCGCGACTTTCTCGTGGGAGCGCACCGCGCAGATCGCCTTATCCGTTTACACAGCGCAATAGGATGCAATGCAGATTCTCCTGCTGACACCCTCCTTACCCTATCCGCCGCATCAGGGCGGCGCGCTGCGCAACTTTGGTCTGCTGCGCGGTCTGCACGATCTCGGTCACAGCCTTTCGCTCCTGAGCTTTCATGACGGCAGCGCCGCTGGAACCCCGCTCTCGGATTACTGTCAGCGGGTCGAGACCGTTACGCCGCCTGCGCGCACGACCTTCCGCCGCCTGCGCGACCTGTTCCTCAACGGCCAGCCCGATTTGGCGCGGCGGCTCGAATCGCCCACCCTGCGCGACCGCCTGCGCGATCTGCTCCGGCAAACAGCCTACGATCTGATCCAGTTCGAGGGGCTGGAAATGGCGATCTATCTGCCCTTTGCCCGCCAGCTTCAACCCTCCGCCAAATTGATCTACGACGCGCACAATGCCGAATACGCCCTTCAGAGCGTCATCGCCGACGTGGAAACCAAGACCAGCCGCCGCCTGCCCGCCGCGATCTATTCGCGCATTCAGGCGCGCCGCATCGCCCGCTTCGAGCGCTCGATCTGCGCGCAGGCCGACGCCGTGATCGCTGTCTCGCCGGAGGACGCCGACGCCCTCAAGCCGTTCCGCGCCGATCACAGGGTCTTTGTGCTGCCCAACGGCATCGCCACCGACGAGTATGCCGAAGCAACCCAGAAAGTCGAACTCGGCGGCGCGGTGCTGGTTTTCACGGGCAAAATGGACTATCGCCCCAACGTCGATGCGATGCAGTGGTTCACCGGATCGATCCTGCCGCGCGTGCGCGTCGAGTGCCCGGATGCTCGCCTCTACATCGTCGGACAGAAGCCGCACGCCAGCCTGCAAACCCTGCGCGAAGACGATCACGTCGAGGTGACGGGCTGGGTCGCACAGGTGCAGCCCTTTTTGCACGCGGCGCAGGTCTTTGTCGCCCCGCTGCGTATGGGCAGCGGCACCCGCCTCAAAATTCTGGAGGCGATGGCGTCGGGCTGTGCTGTCGTTGCGACTTCTGCCGCCGTCGCCGGGTTGGACAGCGAAACGCGCAGCGCGCTCCTGATCGCCGATACCGATGCCGACTTTGCGGACGACGTGATCGCCCTGCTGAAGCAGCCCGATCAGCGCGTGGCGCTCGGTCAGCAGGCCCAGCAACTCGTTGGCAAGCGCTACGACTGGTCGGCGCTCATCCCCACGCTGATCGGCATCTACCGGGAAATCGGTCTTGGATAGGGCTACGCTGGTTGAGCGCAACCGTCGCATGGCCGAGGCGTTCCACGCCACGACCGTCAAGCAGTTGATCCGGCGGCAGGCGCTTCAGTTCGTCGCTGACCTGCCGATCCCGATGCAGCGCAAGCAGATCGAGCGGATTTTGCTGCTCCGCCCCGACCACCTCGGCGACGTGCTGTTGACCACCCCGGCAATTCGCGCCTTACGGAATGCCTATCCCAGCGCCGAGATTCACGCGCTCGTCGGCCCCTGGTCAGCCAACGTACTGGCGAATTTCAGTGAGCCAGACGTGATCCTGACGCTGCCCTTTCCCGGTTTCAATCGCGGCGGCAAACTCAGCCTGACCTCGCCCTATGAACTGGCGCTCAATTCGGCGCGGGCGCTGCGGCGCATCGGTTACAGCACGGCGATCATCTTCCGTCCCGATCACTGGTGGGGAGCGCTGTTGACCCATCTCGCGGGGATTCCGCGCCGCATCGGTTACAACCTGCCCGATGTCGCGCCTTTCCTGACCGATCCCATTGCGCACGAGCATCAGCACGTTGTCTTGCAGAACGCCAAACTGGTCGAGCCGCTGATCGGGGAGATCAAGCAGAAGGATTTAGACCTGCGCTTCCCGGTCGATGAAGCCAATCGCGCCTGGGTCGCCGGCTATCTGGAGGAATGGGGTATCGTTCCTGGCACGCCGTTGATCGCCATCCATCCCGGCTCAGGGACGTGGGTCAAACAATGGGACGACGAGAAATGGGCGTTCGTTGGCGACACGCTCGCCGATCAACTCGATGGGCAGGTGATTCTCACGGGGAGCGAGAGCGAGCTGCCGCTGTGCAAACGCATCGCCGCCCGCATGAAGCGCCCAGCGATTATCACGGCGGGCGATACGGGCATCGGCTCGCTGGCGGCGCTCTTCGAGCGCTGTGAAGTCGTTTTAGGGCCAGACAGTGGGCCGCTCCATCTGGCGACCGCCGCCGGAGCGCCGACCGTCACTCTGTTTGGCCCCGCCGATCCGGTCGAGTTCGGCTCGTGGGGCTTGTCTGAGCGTCAGCAGGTTTTGACCACCAACATTGCCTGCCGACCCTGCCGCGTCCTCGATTGGGGCGGCGACGATGCCCGCAATCA
>DASZXN010000030.1:0-1590 GCA_035545875.1 Phototrophicaceae bacterium | reverse complement strand
TCAACCCTGCCCTCGCTCATCACCACGATACGATCGGACATGGACAGGGCTTCTTCCTGATCGTGCGTCACGAAGATGGTCGTGATGCCAAGCTCGCGCTGAATCTCCCTGATCTCTTCCCGCAGCGAGACACGGATCTTGGCGTCGAGCGCCGACAGCGGCTCGTCGAGCAGAAGCATGCGCGGGCTCGGCGCGATGGCGCGCGCCAGTGCGACGCGCTGCTGCTGTCCGCCGGACAGTTCGAACGGGAAGCGCTTCTCGTAGCCCGGCAAGCCGATCAGCTTCAGCATCTCGTCGACGCGAGCGCGGATCGCATCGTTGCTCATCCCGGCGATCTTGAGGCCGAATGCAATATTCCCGGCGACGTTCATGTTCGGGAAGAGGGCGTAGGCCTGGAAGACCATCCCGATCTTGCGCTGGTTAGGGGGAACGAGCGTGACGTCCTTGTCCTCGATGAAGATCGAACCGCTGCTCGGCCGCTCAAAGCCCGCGATCATCCTGAGGATCGTTGTCTTGCCGCATCCGGAAGGACCAAGGAGCGTGATGAATTCGCCCTTGCTGAAGCTCAGGCTCGCACCTTTGACGACGGTGTTGCCGGCAAAGGCCTTCACGAGGTTTTCGAGACGCAGGAATTCCTCGGCCACGGTCTCAGTTCCTTCCTGCCGTGCGCGGCGCGAACCGGGCGAGCAATTGGATCATCCCCATCGCGCCCCAGGTGACGACAAACGAAATAACCGCCAGCGCTGCCGGCTCGTACGACTTGTTGATGCCGACGCGCTGCAGATAGGTAGCGAAGGCCGGCCGGTTGAGCAGGCTGGCGATGGTGAATTCACCGATCACGATCGCGAAGGTCAGGAACGCACCCGACAGGACTGCGATCAGGATGTTCGGAAATATGACGCGCGCGATGATCGTGACCTGATTGGCGCCGAGGATCGTCGCCGCCTCCGTCAATGTCTGCACGTCGATCGTGCGAAGGCCGGTGTCGACCGCGCGGTATATGTACGGAAGGCCTAGCGCCGAATACGCCAGGATCAGCAGGATGTCGGTGCCAAGGCCGCTTCCCAGCAGCGGCAGCCACGAACTCGTGTTGTACATGCGGATGTAGCTGAACACGAGGATGATCGGCGGAATGATCAGCGGCAGCAGCGTGACGAACTCGACGATCGGTCGCAGCTGCGGAAACTTCAGTCGCACAAGATAGGCGGCGGGAACGACCAGCGCCGTGCCGACGACGATCGTGAAAAGACTGATCACCAGCGAGTATGTGAAGGTCGTGTGGAACTCGTGATCGTTGAGCACCGACCAATACGCATCGAGCGAAAGATGATCGCGGCGCATGCGAAGCGAGAACACCGCCGTAGCCACCAGCGGAAGAATGAAATAGACGACGGCCAGCCCGAATACGAGCCACGACCACGGCTGACCGCGCCTCATTTGAGCCACCGTTCCGCGCGCGTGCGCACAATCAGATAGACGACATTCGCAAGACCCGTGATCACGATCATGCCAAGCGCCAGGGCAGAGCCCAGTCCCGGATTGTGGAGCACGTCGCCGCTGATCTGTGCGTAGAGCAGGATCGGCACGATG
>DASZXN010000029.1:0-5823 GCA_035545875.1 Phototrophicaceae bacterium | reverse complement strand
TGGGGGCTGGAAATTTGAGGCGATAGCTCTGGCAGGCTGGTACGTTTGCCTTTCAGCGGATGCAGCCTACAATTCGGTGTGCATAGGGATAGCAGGATAGGCGCTGATGCTCGAATCACTTGAGGGGAAAGTGGTGCTCGTGACCGGATCGGCGCGGCGCGTCGGGCGGGCGATTCTGCTGGGATTCGCGGCGCAGGGTGCGAACGTGGTCGTCCATCACAGCCAATCGCCGGATGAGGCTGAAGCGACCGCCGCCGCTGCCCGCAAACTGGGCGTCGAAGCGCTGATCGTGCAGGGCGATCATGCCTACTATGAGGAGATTGTCGCCAATTTCGAGCAGATCAAGGCGCATTACGGGCGGATCGACGTGCTGGTCAACAGCGCCAGTGTCTTTCAGAGCGCCGATTTGCTCGACGTGACGCCGGACGAATGGAATCTCGCGCTCGACATCAACCTGCGCGCGCCGTTCTGGTGTACACAGCAGGCCGGGCGACTCATGCGCGCTGGTGGGATTGCTGGATCGATCATCAACATCGCGGATACGAGCGGCTTGCGTCCCTGGGCGGCGCGACCGCAGCACAGCGTCTCGAAAGCCGGGCTGATCATGCTCACCGAGGTGACGGCGCGCGCGCTGGCGCAGTACGGAATTCGCGCCAATTGTCTCGTGCTTGGCCCTGTGCTGCCTTCGACCGGGCAAAGCGAAGCCAACTGGCGCAAAACCGAGGCGCGGCTGCCGCTCAAGCGCGCGGGCGATCCCGACGACGCGGCGCGGGCAGCGATCTTTCTGGCGACCAACGATTATGTCACTGGGGCGGCGCTGCGCGTCGATGGCGGCGAATATCTCGGTGCTGTAACTGAGGAATAGCGCCGCGCTGAATAGTGAAAATGTGGCCTTGAGATAAAAATCGCATGGCGGAATCACCACGCTTTTTCCCGCGAAGCAAACGGATGCTCCTGATCCTCGCCCTTGCGCTGCTGGCGATTGGTCAAGCGTGGGCCAGCGCGATCCACTGGCTGCGGCTGCCTGCTACCAGCTTCAACAATCTGTACGGAACGATTTGCAGCGCCGTCGCGCCTGCCTGCACAACAGTAAGCTACCCGTTCTATTTCTACGCGATCTTCCCGATTCTGCTGCTGGCGCTGCTGCTGCTCGTGCCCGCTCTGCGGCGGACAGCGCTGCGAGTCACGCACGAGGTCGAATGGACGAGCTTCACTCCGCTTGTGCGGGCTGGGCGTGGGCGCATCCTCACGGGAGTGCTGGCGGCGGCGGCCTTGATCGCCAGCATTCTCGGCGCGATCAGCGCGCTCATGGCGAAGAATCGCTATCCCGATCCGCTGATCTGGTTGATTGCGCTGCTGCTGTGGGGCGCGACGTTCTACAGCATGGATCGCGCGAATCGCCGTGCCATGCCGCTCTCGCGCCGAGAAATACGCTACCTGATCGCTTATCTGCTGCTGCTGATCGTGCTCGGCTTCGTCTATCATCTGCCGATTCTGCAAGCGGTCGTGACGCGGGTGATCTTTGTGCTGCTGACCGCGCTGATCGCGCTGGCCTGGTGGCGTATCCGCTGGATTTCCGGCGTAGCGGTCGTTTTCGCGCTGATCGCCAGCGCGGGAACGGCGCTGTATACGTATAACATGACCTCGTGGCGTTACGCCTCCATCGGCGATGAGTACGCATTCTATGGCAATGCCGTACGGATTGTCGAGGGGTTGGCGCAGCCGAATCCGCTCGACTCGCGCGGCGTTTACAACCTCAATCCAGTCTTTGCCAATTACATTCACGCCGGCGGGCTGGCGATCTACGGGATCGATTACTATAGCTGGCGCTACAGCGACATCGTTCTGATCTTTCTGACTGCGCCCGCGATTTACGCGCTGGTCAGGCGCTTGAAAGGCTCCGGCGCCGGCCTGGTGGCTGTGATCGCGTTCCTCGGCGCGCACCCGGTGATCGCGCTGGCGCACATTGGCTATAACAACCCGGAAGTGCTGCCCGGTTTTGCCGCCATGCTGATCTTCGCGCTGCTGGCGCTGGAGCGGCGCAGCACGCTGGCGATGTTTCTGGCGGCAGTTGCAGCGGCGACGACGCTGTACACGTATGGCGTGGCCTTCCCGCTGATCCCGATCCCGCTGCTTATGCTGACGATCTGGGCTTTCTGGCCGACGCGCGAACTTGCGCTGCGAGATCGGCTGCTCGCTGCGACGCTGCTCGGCGGCGTGTTTTTGATCGGGCTGTGGGCAGCGGCGTTCCCGCGCGCGCTCAATACGCTGTGGATCGGCGATGCGGCGTATAAGTCGGTGTTCCACTCCGAGATGCAGGGATTAACCAGCCCGCTGCTTCAGCAGATTCTTCCGAATACGATCTACACGCTCGGCGCGAGCGTCTACTTTGACGCCCGATCCCATTACACGTCGGGCGCGCATCTCGATCCGATCAGCAGCGTGTTGATGCTGGTCGGAATTGCCGGGCTAATCGCGGTCGCTGCGCGGCGACGGATCGCGCTGTGGCTGCTGCTCTCTTTCCTGATTGCGACCTTTGTCACCGGCGGGTTGCAGCCCTATGCCTATCCCGCCAACACCCACGTCTTTTTACTGAATGTTTTTTACGCGGTATTCGTCGCACTTGGAGCCGCCTATCTCTACGAGGCCGCGCGTGATCTGGGGGTGCGCTGGTCAATCGGCGGGCTGCGCGCCGGATTTACGCTCATCGCGCTGGCGGTGGTCGCGCTGAACGCCTATCAGTTCTTTTTCCTGTCCCCGCTGGACGTGCCGGAAAGCTACATGGCGATGATTGTCGGGCAGTTTCAGAGCGCGGCAGCGAACGTCACCTTTTACAACGTCGCTCAGGCCCCGCAGGAAAAAGACCTGATGAATGTGGCCGCCGCCAATGGCATTGATTTCAGCCGCTTCAAGCTGATCACAAATCCGACGCCGGTGGATGCGCTGATGCAAATCCGACAGATAGCGACCGCGCCATATCGCGTCGTGATCGTGCCGGACATGCTCAATACGCAGGCGTGGCTCGATGCGGCAAAGGAAGTTTGGCCGGATCACCCGCTGCAACCCGTGTATGACGACGCGGGCGTGCCTGAGCTTCAGGCGCTCGATGTGCCAAACTAAACCAGTATTAGGCATATAACCAGCGTAATCTCAAATTTATTGTGAATTTTTGGAGTTGCTGTATTAATGAGAGATATTATAAGTATGGGGTGAAATATTTAAATTGCGCATACTTGGATACAATCATGGACGACTCACTTTTGATCATTGCAGCATTTGCTTTAGGCATTGTATTTGGCTTGATTATTGCCTTTGTCCTCAGAATTACTCAGGCGAAATCCGCACAGTCTTTGGCCGAGGAAATCCTTAAGGAAAGTGAGAACCGTCGGAAAGCCGATGAGCAGGTGCTTTTGACGACGATGCAAAACAACTTTGGCAAGCTATCAAGTGCCGTGTTCAAAAAATCGAACGAAACGTTTTTGCAGCTCGCTCAGGAAAATTTAGGCAAGCAAACAGTTCAAAATGCCGCTGAACTCGATAGTAAAAAGAAACTCATTGATCAGCAGCTCAACAATATGACAACCCAATTGGGGAAAGTCACCGAGCTTGTGAAAGAATTCGAGAATGATCGGAACAAACAATATGGCGCGTTAGGTGAACAACTCACGGCATTGAGCCAAACCTCGGCGCAGCTTCAACGAGCATTAGGTGACAGTCGCTCACGCGGACAATGGGGCGAGCGTATGGCTGAGGACATTCTCAGGTTATCCGGTTTTATTGACGGGGTGAACTATCGCAAACAGGTCATTTCGGAAGGTTCTCGCCCTGATTTCACCTTCTTCCTGCCCAAAAATCTGATGCTCAATATGGACGTGAAATTCCCGTTCGATAACTACATGAAATATTTGAATGCAGGAAGCGATTTGGATCGCGGTAAGTATTGCAAAGACTTCCTGAAAGATGTTCGCGGCCATATCAGCGTGCTGACCAAACGGGAATATATCAACCCGGCGCAATCAACTGTCGATTTTGTGCTTATGTTCATCCCGAATGAGCAAATCTATCGGTTCATCCACGAAGAAGATGATGGGATCATCAACGATGCGCTTCAGCAAAAAGTTGTTCTTTGTTCCCCGCTCACGCTGTTTATCGTGTTGGCGATTATTCGGCAAGCAGCGGATAACTTTGCCTTAGAAACGTCATCGCGCGAGATTCTAGAAGTTCTAAGCAGCTTCAAAAAACAGTGGGGAAATTTTGCGATAAAAATGGATGAAGTCGAGAAGCACCTCAAGCGAACCGGCGAACTCTATTCGGAACTCGTCGGCAAGCGCAGGAACGATCTCGAAAAGCCACTCAAAAATATTGATGAACTCATGACGAAACACGCTGTGATTGAGACTGTGGATATATCGAAGCAAATTGAAGACGGAATTTTACAGGATGAAACGAATGTGCTAGCGACGACGCTCACAGCGCCTGCAAGCGGGAGTGAATCCTCGTAAACAGATATAATCTCCTGGTTCGTTAAACGTCAAGAAGGTGTCAGTAAGAAATCAAAACCCGCCTCGTCTGTAGATTCCATCGCCCCGTTCGGTTCGCAAAAGGGAATAAGATGGCGGTTCTGAGAAACACGTGGCGCACGCTGCGCGGCAGTTTCGATCCGTTGCGGCATCGGAATTTGCGTATCTATCTGGGCGGGCAAACGGTATCGCTGGTGGGGACGTGGCTGCAAACAACTGCGCAGGGCTGGTTGGTCTGGACGCTGACTCAATCCAACGAGGCGCTGGCGATTGTGGCGATGCTCAACGCGCTGCCGATTTTGCTGTTTGGCCCCTGGGCGGGCGTGTGGGCGGAGCGGCTCGACCGCCGCAAGGTGCTGATCGGCACGCAGATCGCCCAAATGCTGCTGGCCTTCGCCCTGGCGCTTTTAGTGCAAACGAATACTGCTCAAATCTGGGAAGTCTATCTCTTGAGCTTTCTGCTCGGCGCGGTGACGGCGCTCGATTTGCCGAGCCAGCAAACCTTCCTCGGCGACCTGTCCGGTATGGGCGAAGTCCGCAAAGCGGTCAACCTCAATTCTATGATTTTGCAGGTCAGCCGCATGGTCGGCCCGGCGCTGGCGGGCTGGATCGTAGCGCAGCTTGGCCTCGCGCCGTCTTTTTGGCTGAACGGCCTCAGCTTTCTCGCAGTGATTGCCACGCTGGTCGCCGTGCGCTCGAAGCAGGTGCGCGGCGAACAGAAGCACGTCCAACCGCTGCGTGATCTGTGGGAGGCGCTGCAATTTCTACGCACGCAGCCCCGGATGCAAGACCTGTTCCTGTTCTCGACGCTGATCGTCTTTCTGGCGCTCTCGATTGTCTTCAGCCAGCTTCCGGCGGTCGCGGCCAGCCTGCTCAACGGTGACGCGAGCACGCTCGGTATTTTGCAGGCTGCGTCGGGCACGGGCGCGCTGATCGGCGTGCTGGTGGTAATCCCGGTGCTGCAAACGATGAAGCGCATCGGCATGTCGCTTGGTCTGGCCGTGATCTGGGTTGGCGTGTGGCTGGTGATCTTTTCAATGGCGCGCACGCTGCTGCTGTCGTCGCTGGCGCTGCTGCTCGGCAGCATCGGCGCGCCGACCGTCGTGGCGACCGCGCTCGGCATGGTGCAGTTCATGTCGCCTGCCGATATGCGCAGCCGGATTCTTGGTCTGTTCACCATGATCATCTTCGGGCTGCAAACGGTAGCGATTCTGGTCGTCGGCATCGTCGCGGATAAATTCGGCGTCGCCGCCGCGATTGAGATCAACGGCGTGCTGATGATCGTCGGCGCGGCAGCGCTGCT
>DASZXN010000028.1:0-5697 GCA_035545875.1 Phototrophicaceae bacterium | reverse complement strand
ACCTGAACAATTGGAATTTTGCCATCCTGCCGATTGGCGTTCCGATCTTTTTCGTCATAATAATCGGCGGAGGGGCGGCTTACTGGATTAGTCATAAACGCGGATGGAAAACTATTTCCTTCTTTCCGCTGCTTATGATTCTCATCTACGGATTCGTTGGCATTACGATCACGACCTCTTATACCTACATCTCGCTGGTCGGCGGCAAAATCCGGCATAGTCTGCCAATAACCGTCGGTCTGATCGGCCTCTGGGCGGCTTTCATCAGCCAAATATACTGGACTTTGCGAGAATTCTGGCATACGCGACCCCAGCGTTGGTTTCTGCGTGCAGCGTTGACGTGCCTCGCATTGATCGTTGCATTTCCACTTGTTATGGGCAGTATCAGCTCTGTTCGTCAATTCAACCTTGTACCGACCCAGTTGGTCGCTCAGAATTACAGCAATGCCAGCCTCCCAGCAGATGGGCTGGTACTTTTCTATCCGATGTCGGCTGTTGCTGGATTATTCAATCGGGAGTGGAGCGGCTACAGCGGCGCAACCACTTTTAACTGGTGGTTTGAAGACCCGACAACCAGCTCACCACAGGCGTTAGCTCAACGCGGGATCACCTACTTTGTGATCGAAAATGACGACTGGAACTGGATTCAGGATGCCGCGCAGTTGCGCCAGTACGTCGATCAGTTGACGTTTCTGCGCACAATTAAAGCGGGAGCCGGCCAAACAGGGCCGAGCATTAGTTTCTACCGTATTTTGCCGCCAGAGGTTACGGCTAGCGTCATGTTTGGCGATCAAATTCGTCTGGAAGGCTACGATCTTTCTGCCGCGAGTGCCGCGCCGGGACAGAGGATCACCTTTCGCCCCTACTGGCGTGCCCTCAGCCAACCTAAAACTAATTATTCAATGTTTGTCCACATTTATCCGCAAGGCACAACCAATATTGTGACCCAGCACGACGGAACTCCCGCGCTGTCCGGTCATCCGACGCTGACATGGGATGAGCCGAGCGAGTTGATTATGGGCGATCAGGTAACGTTAACTATTCCTGCAGGAACACCGCCGGGTGATTATGTCATCGCGCTTGGTCTATACGATTACACCACAGGACAACGCCTGCCTACATCGAGCGGCGATACCTTCGAGATACCGATTCGCATCACGGGATAAGCGTGACCAGTTTTCCACTTCCGGCACGCCATTGAACATTACGGCTTTGTTTTCCGCCCAATCCGCCTGGCGGCGATTTCGTGTGCCTCGACGATCAGCTCCTTTGTGAGCGCTTCGTTGTCGCCGGACGGATTCAGGATGCAGATGAAGTTCTGCTTGGCGTATTCGGGATGCGGCATGACGACGTTGAGTGCGGTGTAATCGACGTTCGCGGGATCGACGCTGCCGACCAATTCATCAAAACTGTCGCGGCTCAAGCCAATATTCAGCCGGAACACCCCATCGCGGTCGAGGTTCGACACCCTGTCGTAGTCGTTGTCGGAATTGGCAATCGTCACAAAGCCGAGCCGATGATCAGCGCCGACGAAGAAAAAGCTGTAGCCGTAGTTTTCCTCGCGCTCAACCTTGTCCAGCCCCGCGATGAAGGCTTCCCACTCCGCTTGACTCATCATGGTTCACGCTCCAGCCTCTAATCGTCTCGTGGAGTCCAATGTTGTCCGAACGCAATCTGTGACGCCGAGACGGTTCAGCGGGACGACAATCTACTTCGCTTTCATCCGGTTGTTCCTGGCGTTGTGTTCCAGTTCCACCAGGCCGAGCGCTTCCAGCAGCGGCGGCATATACATGCCAAAGCGACCGCGCAGCCCCTTTTTCAGGCCATACCAGCCGCCGAGCGGGTTGTCTGCCGAGCGACCCCACGCCTCGACCGTACCGGGCTTGGCTTCCTTCTGCTCGTCCGCCGCGCCCAAATCGACCCAATCGCCCTGTTCCTTGAGCCACGTATGCAGGTCGTTGATCGCGCGCAGATCGTAGTAGAGCGTCGTCGTGCCGACCTGACACACCAGCCGGGGCGGATCGTTGGCCTCGTCCCTGTACATCGTGTATTCCGCCGTGCCGGGCGGCGTTTTCAGCACCCAGGGATCCGCTTTTGTACCCGTTCCAGTCGCCATGTCACACACCTCCTATGTTATTGACAAGAATCGCATCTATATAACGATGAAAACCCGTCAAAGGGTACGCCCCATCACGTGATAGGTGCGGCTGCCGTGCATGAAGCTGTTGACCCAATCACGCTGCTGGATCATGGTGGGCGGCGCGTCGTCGGTCATCTCGCGGAAGCCGAATTTCTGATAGTAGTGGGTGAGTTGATCTTCAGCCAACAGGTAAAGTGGCTCCGGGTGGCGCTCGATCAGCGCGTGAACAATGGCTGCCGCATAGCCTCGCTTGCGATAGGGCGGCAGGGTCGCCACGCTGTCGATCTCCATCACGTCGTCGGCGGGGTGTGCCATGCCGATGCTGGCGATCTTCGGCTGGCCGCTCTCCATGACTTCCAGTACCAGAAAATAGTGCCAGTCAATCGCGTTCGGGTCGAGCGGGTTGGCGCGGACAATCTGCTTGATCGTCTCGGCGTCCGCCTGCGTTGCCGAACGGATCGTGTAATCAGTCATTGCTTGCCTTTCCTTCACTCTCTGAAGTATAAGCCGATTTCGACGCGCCGAGGCTGGCAGCAAGGCTGGGCGCTATGTTAACGTTGTGGGATCAAGCAGAAAGGGAGTGGATGGACGCGCAAACCGTCGGGCAAATTATCCAGTGGATTCTCGCGCCAGTCGTCATGGTTTCCGGCTGCTCGCTGGTCTTGAGCGGTATTATCGGACGGTTCGGCACCATCAACGACCGTTTGCGCCTGATGTCACAGGAGCGCTTGCAGCTTCTCCGCGCCTCCCACACCGATCCCTACGCCGACGAGCGCCTCGATGAGATCGATCATCAAATTCCTGATTTGCTGCACCGCCATAAGCAGATGCACGACTCGGTGCTGTTGATCTACGGCTCGATCTTCCTCTTCGTCCTTGATATGTTTGCGATTGCGCTGCTGGTCGTCAGCGGTTTGCCCTGGATGTCGAGCGTAGTGCTGGCTTTTTTCTTCGGCGGCCTGCTCGCCCTGCTGCTCGCGGTGGGCATTGCCATGACCGAGATGCTCCACTCGCGCCGCGCCGTGCTTTACGAGGTCGAGCGCGTCGCCAAACTCGAACGCACGCAAAAACCGTAACCAACCACATCCACCTAACTTGCTCTTGGTATTCGTAGGGGCACGACATGTCGTGCCCTTTTCTTTCCTTTGCGTCGGCGAACTTGTTCGCACTGCGTCTTTGTGTTGACTCTTTTTCTTTTTGATCTTGCCGCTTGCAATATGCAGCCATTTGGCTGCATAATCACCCACATGGACATCGACACCGTATTCAAAGCGCTCGCCGACCCGACCCGGCGGCAGATTCTCGACAGCCTGTTCGAGACGCGCGGGCAAACGCTCAATGAGATTTGCGCGCACCTGAGCATTAAGCGTCAGTCCGTCTCGAAGCATCTGGCGCTGCTCGAAGCAGCCGGGTTGATCGTCATTCAGTGGCGCGGGCGCGAGAAGCTGCATTACCTCAATCCGGTGCCGATTCAGGCAATCTACGAGCGCTGGATCGCCAAATATGAGCGCGGGCGGCTGGAAGCGCTCACCGACCTCAAGCGCACACTTGAAGCAGATCAGGAGCACACCGATGAGTGAAACGTTTACCTATATCATTTACATCAACGCGCCTGCCGAGGCGGTCTGGGAGGCGCTGACGACGGCCAGCTTCACGCGGCAGTTCTGGGGCGGGCGCAGCATCGAATCGGACTGGCAGGTCGGATCGTCCGTGCGCCACGTCAAGCCGGACGGCACGTTCGACTGGGAAGGGAAAATCCTGCAAGCCGATCCGCCCAACGTACTCTCGTATAGCTGGCAGACGCCGGGGCTGGAACCGTCGAAAGTCACGTTCGATCTCAAGTTTCACGCGCCCAACACGCGCCTGCTGGTCACGCATGAAAATTTGCAGGGCGATCCGCAGCGCATGGCGCTGCTCAAAGAGGGTTGGTCGGCCATTCTCAGCAGCCTCAAGACACTGCTCGAACGCGGCGAGGCACTGGCCTATCCGTATTGGAAGGAATAATGCGAAGTGGATTTGTAGGGGCACGATACGTCGTGCCTCTACGAAAAAAGAGAGGGCAGCGTGCCAATATACGCACGCTGCCCTCTGACAAATTCGTGAGTCCCGCTGTTTAGCTCGCCGGAGTCGCTTCCGGCGTCATCATCATGCCTGACGTGTCAGCCGACATCATGCCGGTTGCTTCCGGCGTCATCATCGTGTTAGCGGACGTGTCAGCCATCATCATCCCCGGCGACATCATGTTCATTTCCGCCGAGTCCGTATCCGCCGTAATCGTCACGGCAATCGAACTGAGCGCGCTCGGATAGGTGAAGCCATCATCGACCTGAACAATCGGGCGCACCGTACCGTGCTCATCCGCGCCTGTGTTCGGCGCTGCCTGACGCGGCGCTTGATCTGAGCCGACGAACGGCGCCTGATTGACTTCCGTCCCCGCGTCCCACAGTTGGATCGCGCCGCTGAAGGTTCCGGTTACGGGCGTGCCGTTGGGCGAGAACAGGGCGATCCCGTTTTCATCCGGCGAGAAGAACAGGTCGTTCGACTGACCGAACATGGTTGTGAACGACAGGCGATCACCGGGGACAGCGCTAAAAGTGAACTGGAACACGCCGCCCGTCGCCAGCGGGCCAGCCTTGTCCGCGCCGACTGCCGTCGTGAACGTGCCGACCTGCTTGAACTGGTTCAAGCCCATCAACGTCTGCGCCAGCGCTGCCGGATTACCGTCCTCGGCCTGATGCTCCAAACCCTGCCCGCGATCCGCTTGCCCGCTCGTGAAATAGGGCGCGCTCTGATCGCCGCTGAAGATCACGAACGTGCCGGGGGAGATGCCGACGTTCTGGACGGCGCTGCCCGCGACCGCCGCGCCGAGGATTTCAGGATTGCCGCTTTCCGCGAGGCGCTCCAAACCCTGCCCACGATCCGCCTGCCCGGTGGTGAAGAAGGGCGCGGTCTGTCCGGCGCTCAGAACCGCATAAACCAGCGGCGAGAAGGGCGTCGGCACAATCGCGTTGGCCGAAACGTTGTCGATCTTGACCTCGATGCGCTGCTCATCGACTGGGGTGAGCGTGACCTTCATCAGATCGGCAATGGGTGAGAAATCGGGATCGTCCTGCACGTGAACAACGCCGTTTTCCGGTGTTCCGGCATCGGGATCAGACTGGCGCGGCCCCTGATTCGGCCCCTTGCCGAGCGGCTCATTGACTTCCGTACCCGCGTCCCAGACCTCGACCTGACTGGACACGTCGCCGCTGATCGCCTTGCCGCTGGCGTCGAACAGGGCGATCCCCTTCTCATCCGGGCCTAAAAAGCTGTCGTTCGACTGACCGTACATGGTGGCGAAGGCGAGGCTGTCGCCGGGCTGCGCTTTGACGACGAAATCATACGACTGACCGGGCGTGATGGCTGCCCGCTGAGTCGCGCCGACAGGCACGCCGACAATGCCTACGTCGGCGTATTTCGAGGTGTTGTTGCCAGAGACATTGGTGATCTTGACGGTAAAGTTGGTGGGTGAAGCCGACTGCGCATTGGCAATCACGCTTCCCGACAGGGCGAGCAGG
>DASZXN010000027.1:0-5026 GCA_035545875.1 Phototrophicaceae bacterium | reverse complement strand
AAGATTGAGAAACAAGTGTTGAGTGATCGAAGTGCAGGGTCATCGCATCAAAATGAGATTGAAAGTCACACAGGGTCATCAGGAATCGTAGGGACGCGATGGATCGCGTCCATTGTAGCGGACGGCATTCATGCCGTCCCTACGAAACCCCGTTCACCTTTTATGACCCAAACAGAAATTTGATGCGATGACCCTGGATCGAAGTGATGAGTACCGAGTAATGAGTGATGCGTGATAGAACGACACAATATTTATGATAAAGTGAATATGCAAAGTTTTTACGCATCACTCGGCACTCATTACTCATTACTTTACTGAACTTATTTCAGGACACAGTTATGATTACGCGCCAAATCTTTCGCGCCAGCGATAATCGCACCGTCGATGGTCACTTGATTAAGCAGCTATTTGGTTCTGGGCTGGCGTGGCTGGAAATCAACAAAGAAAAGGTCAACCAGCAGAACGTCTTTCCCGTGCCGGACGGCGACACCGGAACGAATATGTGGCTGACCATGCGCAGCGCTTATAACGAGATCGCGCAGACCGAGGAGCCGCACGCCGGACGTCTGAGTCGCGCGCTTGCCGAGGGCGCGTTACGCGGCGCGCGCGGTAACTCCGGCGTGATCCTCTCGCAGTTATGGGAAGGCGTCGCTGAAGCGCTCGACGGTCACGAGACGGTCAACGCCGATCTGCTCGCCGAAGCCAGCCGCAGCGCAGTCGCCAAAGCCTATCAAGCGGTCGAGAAGCCCGTCGAAGGCACGATTTTGACGGTTTCGCGGGCAATTGCCGAAGCCGTGACCGAGCATTACCGCTCGACACCCGATTTGATCGCCCTGCTGCGCCGGATGGTTTTTGCCGGGCGCACCTCGCTGCGCATCACGCCGGAACTGCTGCCCGTACTGAAAAAGGCCGGTGTCGTCGATTCGGGCGGTCAGGGACTTGTGTTCATCTTCGAAGGGATGCTCTATGCGCTGTGCGGACGCAATGTGATCGAGGAAGCGGCTGGGTTTGCGAGCAACCACCACGCCTACTCCGTCCCGCAGATGGTCTGGAATGATATGCTTGAGCCGGAGGACGAGGAAGGCTACGGCTATGACGTGCAGTTTCTCATGCGCGGCGACCATCTGAGCGTTGAGGCCGTCCGCGCGGCGCTCGCAGATATGGGCGGCTGGTCAACGCTGGTCGTCGGCGATCCGCGTCTGATCAAGGTTCACGTTCACCTGCACGATCCCGGCAAAGCCCTGAGCTACGCGATTGGCTCCGGCGCAAGCATCGACGACGTGGTGGTCGAGAACATGCAGCAGCAGTACGAGACGACGCTTCAGGAGCGGCTCAAACCGATGCCGAACGTCCGCAGCGACGTGGAAGGGGCAGCGGTGATCGCCGTTGCCAGCGGTCGCGGGATGCGTGCCGTCTTTGAAGAACTCGGTGCGGCCTATGTGATCGAGGGCGGGCAGACGATGAACCCCAGCACAGGCGATTTCCTCGCAGCGATTGACGCCCTGCCCAACAGCGAGATCATCCTGCTGCCCAACAACAAGAATATTCTGCTGGCGGCACAGCAGGCGGCGATTAAAGCCGAGACGCGCCGTGTCGCCGTGATCCCCAGCAAGACGCTGCCGCAGGGCATCAGCGCCATGTTCGAGTACGGCAACCGCAACCCCGCCGAGCCGTTCGAGCAGGTAGTCGATGGCATGGCGGCGATTTTAGCGAGCGTTGAAACCTGCGAGATCACCAAAGCGACCCGCAGCGTCGATCTGGACGGCGTGAGCGTCCAGCAAGGCCAGTGGATCGGCCTGCTCAACGACGTGCTGGTCAGCGCGGGCGACGAGATGAACGCGCTCGCAGGTGATCTGCTCGACAAAGCGGGCGCAGACAAACATGAGCGGATCACTGTATACTACGGCAGCGACAGCAGCGAAGCGCAGGCCAGGGCGCTCGTGGAGGCGCTCAAAACGCGCTTCGGCGGGCAGGAGTTCGAAGTCGTCAACGGCGGGCAGGCGCTCTATCCCTATATCATCAGCGTGGAATGAACGTACACATTGTCACCGACAGCAGCGCACACGGTCAGATTCCCCCGAACGTGACCGTTGTGCCCCATACGATCACGGCGCAGGGCAAAACCTACCGTGAAGGCGTCGATCTCAACGCCGAAGAAGCGCTGCGCCTGATCAGCCATCAGACCTACGCGCCCCTGCTCCACGTGCCGACGCAGGCCGACTATTTCGAGGTTTATGATCGGCTGGCGCGCGATTACGACGCGATCATCTCGATTCACGCCTCGCGCGAAATCCTCCCCAGTTGGCAGAACGCGCGCGCGGCGGCGCAGCAGGTCATGGGACGCTGCCAGATCGACGTGATCGACTCGCGCACGATCTCGGCGGGTCAGGGAATGCTCGTGCGGCTGGCGGCGCGTGCATTGGCCGATGGTCAACCGCTCGATGAGGTCGTGCGCGTCCTGCGCGGCGCGATTGACCGGATTTACTCGATCTACTACGTCGAGCAGACCGATTTTCTGATGCAAAATCGCATCCTGACGCCCTCGCACAGCATCCTCGGCATGATGCTCAACATCAAGCCGATTCTGACGGTCGAGGAAGGGCGGCTCGTGCCAATGGAAAAAGTCCGCACGCGCATTCAGGCGATTGAACGGCTGGTCGAGTTCGCCGTCGAGTTCACCAACTTCGAGGACGCGATGATCGTCCAGCATCGCACCAACGCGAGCGACCAGACGCGGATGCTCAACGACCGCCTCGCCGCTGAGTTCCCGGATCGCCACTTCCCCAGCACGCTCTACGGCGCGTCGCTCGCTGCGCTGATCGGCGCGGACGCGACTGGGTTGGTCATTCTAGAAAGTGAATTTGAAGAAAATGGCTCTTAAAAAAATCCGTTTTGTCACCGACAGCACCTGCGATTTGCCCGCCGAGATCGTTCAGAAATACAATATCAGCGTGATCCCAACCTTCGTCAATATGGGCGACCGCAGCCTCGCCGACAACGGCGTCGAACTGGTGCGCGAGGATTTTTACCGTAACCTGCTCTCGATGAACCCGCTGCCAACCACCTCCGCGATGCCGCCGGGACTGGCCGACGAGATTATTCGGAAAGCCTTTGCCGACGCCGACCATTTGTTCTTAATTTCAGTCGCATCAAAGCTCTCTGGGGTTTATAATAGTATGCGGTTGAGCGCGAACAAGCTCCCGCCGGAGCGAGTCACGCTAATCGACAGCAAATCGGTGACGATGGGGCTGGGTTTTCAGGTTTTGGCGGGCGCGGAAGTCGCTGACGCAACCGGCGACGTGGATCAGGTTAAGGCGGCGGTCGAACGGACGCGGGATCGCGCGCACGTTTACGCCGCGCTGGAAACGATGGAATTTCTGCGCCGCAGCGGACGAATCGGCTGGGGCGCGGCGAGCGTCGGCGCGCTGCTGCAAATCAAGCCGATGCTCGAAGTGCTGGACGGCGAGGTCAAGCCGCTCGCGCGGGTGCGCACCTTCAGCCGCGCCGTTGACGAGTTGATTCGGCTGGTTCACGAGCAAGCGCCGCTTGAACGGCTGGCGGTGCTCTACATCAGCGATCATGCCGAAGCCGAAAAGCTGCGCGACCGTCTTGCCGACGTTGCGCCCGTCAATACGTTGATCGCCAGCGTCACGCCGACCATTGGCACGCACGTCGGCACCGGTGGACTCGGCGTAGCGACTGTCAGCCAATCCTGAGCATGGCACAGGTGAATGCTCAAACCGCATTTAGTCATGAACAAGTGATGGAGCATTGAATGCCATCTGCACTGGAAACACTGGTCAAAATCCTCAAGCTCGAACGCGAGCAGGGCTACAAAAACACCGCCGTGATCGGTGGTTTAGGCGCGTACAGCGGCAACTGGAAGAACGATGCGCACGCGCAGGCACGCAGGCCGGAGCATCACATCCTCGTGGATGAGTTGTTCGACATTCTGAGCGTTTACGAAGCTGTCCCGACGAAGGACGAGCGCGCCGTCAAGATCAACTACATGCTTGACCGCATCACCGGACGTGTGCCAGCGCCACCCGAATATTTGTCACGGATGCCACCACCGCCTCCGCCGCCACCCCCTGCGCCGCCGCAGGAAGCCGAGCCGCGAGCTGAAGCGCCGCAGACTCAAGAAGGGACGCAGCAGGAACAGCGCGAGCCGCGTGCTCAGATTCCCGCCGTCGAGAAGCCGCCGCGCGAACGCCGTGAGAAGCGTGACCGCAATAAGAGACACGAGCAGCGCGATGACAATCAGGGTGAGCAGCCGTCGCAGGAACAGACGCAATCCCAGTCGCAGAATCCGCCGCGTCAACAGCAGCCGCAGCGTCAGCCGCAGCGCCAGAAAGACAACCGCGAGAAAGAGCGCCAACCCGCCAAAGCTGCTGAAGGCCGTATGACGGCTGACGACGATTTCAGTCGTCTGGAATTCGACACCAGCGGCCCGCGCAAGCCGATGAAATCCGACATCCCGGCACAACCGCGTCTCGTGCGCCCGCCGCGCAAGCCGCGCAAGCCAATGGACGTGACCGAGGCCGCCGACATCATGCGTGGGCTGAATGCCCCAGTCGAGAAGGTCAAGGGAGTCGGGCCAAAGATGGCGCAGTTGCTCAATAAGCTGGGCATCTACACTATCAACGACCTGCTCTTCTTCATGCCGCGCCGCTACGACGACTATACCCAGCTCAGTTCGATCAACCGCTTGCAGCCGAACCAGTTGGTCACGGTGGTTGGCTCGGTGCGCCACACCGAGATGCGCATCGCGTCGGGCGGGCGCAAAGACTTCTTCATGGTCATCGACGACGGCACCGCCTCGATGGGCGTGACCTTCTTCGGTCAGTATTATCTGAACCGCCAGGTGCGCGTCACCCAGCAGGTCGTTTTGCGCGGTCAAACCTCGATGTATCAGAACCGCATCCAGATGACCAACCCGGAAATCCAGTACCTTGAACTGGAGGACTTGCAGAAGGTTGGCATCGTCCCGGTATACCCCCTGACTGACGGCCTGAACGCGCGTACC
>DASZXN010000026.1:0-2368 GCA_035545875.1 Phototrophicaceae bacterium | reverse complement strand
ATTGGCGACGATCTCCGGGGCGCGGCTGATCGCCAGCGCGACGTTGGTCAGCGGCGCGAGCGTCACCAATGTAATGCCGGGGTTCGCTTTAATCGTGTCGATGATGGCATCGACAGCGTGTTTCGCTTCCGGTGTGTGCTCGGCGGCGGGATAATTCATATCGCCCATGCCGTCGCGCCCATGAAACCAGTCGGCGTGTTCGATCTCGCGGATGAGTGGATGTGGCGCGCCGCTGTAGACGGGCGTAGGCCGACTCGCCATCTGCGCGGTGTAGAGGGCATTGCGCGTCCCCTGTTCGACGGGCACGTTGCCGCTGACGACCGTGATCGCTTCCACCTCGACATCCGGCCAGCGCAGCGCCATCAGAATAGCGATGGCATCGTCGGAAGCGGTGTCGGTGTCGATGATGAATTTGCGCGGCATAAGCGGCTTCTCCCTACGGAATTTTTAGATGAGTTTAGACAAAGTTGGCCGGCGCGCAAGACAAACGCGCTGGAGGGACTAGGGAGGGGGGAGTTCCGAGGGGACGTAGGGGCAAGACACGCCTCGCCCGAATTGACCATGCTCTCAATCTTCCCTACTCCCCCGGAATACAGGGTCATCGCATCAAATTTCTGTTTGGGTCATAAAAGGTGAACGGGGTTTCGTAGGGACGGCATTCATGCCGTCCGCTACAACGGACGCGATCCATCGCGTCCCTACGATTCCTGATGACCCTGTGTGCCTTTCAATCGCATTTTGATGCGATGACCCTGCCCCGGAATATCAACTCTTGGCAATGGCGCTCAGTTACGCTATACTGATTCTCGGCTACGGGCAATTAGCTCAATTGGTAGAGCACTCCTTTGACGTGGGAGTGGTTAGAGGTTCGAGTCCTCTATTGCCCAACACGAGAGAAAAAGCGCTTCTGATAACTTCAGGGCGCTTTTTTGTTGCCCAATCTCGATCTCGCGCTCAATTTTAGACTGCCAGCGATCTTCAGCGTGCCGTGACCCATGCGGCAATATCGTTGATCACCTCCGGCGCGACGCTGCCGGGACGCTGATATTCATCGGGTGTGCTCATGCCCGTTCCCGTCATGTAGATGTGGTTGAGATCAGGATAGGTCTTGAACGTCGTGTCTGAGTGACTGGCAAGCCCTGACTGCCAGCGCACGAAATCGTCGGCCATCGTTACCTGATAATCGCGCTCGCCCTGCAAAACGAGGATCGGCTGGGGCAGCATTGCCGCCAGCGCGACCGGATCGTAGCCTTTCAGATCGAGCCAGTAGGCGGGTGCGGCGCCCATCAACAGCGTCGTCGTCGCCTTATCCGGCGTGAGCGCGTTGATTTGCTCAATTACATTGCGATAGCTCTGGATGATTTGCTCGGCATTGGATGGCGGTATCCCCAGCGCCATCTGGTATTTGACCTGCCGCAAAATCGTCTCCGGCAGTGGATTCGCCAACCCGGAGGCGATGATCAATCCCGCGATCTGTAGATCAGCCTGCGCGACGCGTGGCAGCACGTAACCGCCGAGGCTGTGACCGAGCACGAACACGCGCGCCGGGTCAATACCCGGTGTCCCGCGCAGCCTATCGACGGCGGCGATTGTATCGTCAACGTACTCCTGCTTGACCGTCAGGTGCGCGACATCGAGTTCAGGATTGTTGCCGAGCGCCAGTGTGCGCTTGTCGAAGCGCAGCGCGGCGATTCCCTGCGCTGCCAATCCCTCGGCGATGTCGCGGAAGGGCTGGTTGGGGCCAATGGTCTCGTCGGCATCGTTCGCGCCAGAGCCAGAGATCAGCACGACTGCCGGGAACAAGCCTGCGCCGTTAGGCAAGGTCAGGATACCCGGCAGGCGATATTCGCCAACCACGATTCGGATTGATTCCATACATCTATTCTAGCGGGGTTTGCTGCGCCTTTAGATCAATGAGCCGGGAGCGAGCGGCGGTGGCGGCGGTGGTGGCGGCAGAAACAGACCTTGCAGCATGTAGGCGAGCAGTGTCACGATCATGATCACGACGACGATGATCAGCAGCAGGCGATTGCGCGTCCATAACGGGCGCGGTGCATCGTCGTAATCATCCTCGCCGGGATCGTCGTACTCGTCAGAATAGCGCTTATGCCGCTCATCCCGATCCTGTTGGTCATCGTCAAAATTGGGATCGATCATGGAGGGGTAATCGTAGGGGGGCGATATAAAGTTTTGCCCCATCCCCTGCCCCTTCTCCCTCAGGGAGAAGGGGAATAAGTCCCTCGCCCTGAGAGGGTTTCTGAAAACTCCCTCGAATGGGCGGTATTTCTCCCGCTTTCCAGAAACGCTCTGAGGGAGAAGGGGACGGGGGATGAGGGCAGCATGGCTGAATGGACGACTTTTTCGACAC
>DASZXN010000025.1:0-8681 GCA_035545875.1 Phototrophicaceae bacterium | reverse complement strand
ACCGGAATTTACAGCGCGCTCAACTGGTTCATCGCCCCCGCCGATTTGATCAGCAGCTATGGCGGCGCGCTCGCCCTCAAGCTGATTCTGGTCGCGCTGCTGCTGATTGTCGGGGCGGCGCATCACGTTGCGACTCAGCCGGAGCGCTATCAGCGCTGGTCAGGCGTGATTGAGCGGGTCGGTTCCTTCATCCCGACGCTGCGCCTCGAAGCGGTGTTGGTTCTGCTGGTACTGGTCGCCGTCGCCTACCTGAGCGCCACGCCCATCCCGCAGCCCACGCTCGCGGGACAGACCGTGCCGCCGCCGACCGCAACCCAGACGGTCGGCAGCTACACCCTGACCGTGACCATCACACCGGGCGGGCCGGGCATCAACACCTATGACGTGCTGGTCGAGCAGGGGGGACAGCCCGTTGACGATCTGAAGCCCGTGCTGCGCATGGACGAGCCGTCGCGTGATTATCGCAGCGACTGGCACACGCTCGAAAGCATCGGCGCTGGTGAATATACCTCGGTCGGCGACGAGATTGTGCGTCCCGGCGAATGGTGGACGGAAGTCAACCTCGGCCAAACCCACGCTGCTTTCGGCTGGAACATCTCGGACGACGCTTCAGTCATCAACGCGCGCCCGCCGACGATTTTGAACCTGCTGGCACTCGCGGCAGTGATCGTCGCGCTGCTCTATGCGGCCTATCCGCTGCTCTATCGTTTCTACAGGATGCTTGATTTGCGCCCGGAGTTCGTGCTGATCGCGCTCGGTGCGATCATTGCGACAATTGCGATTCTGGTCGTCAGCGTTATCCTGATCCAGCAGTCGAACGATCAGGTCGATCTGGCGGCCAACCCACCCGCGAAGATCGTCAATGCCGAACTGCCGACCGCCGCCTCGCTTTCGCGTGGGCAGGCACTCTACCAGACGGCCTGTCAAGCGTGGCAGGGCAATGGTGACGTGCAGCAGTTGATCAAGCGGCTCTCGCGCACGCGCGACGAGGATTTGTACGCTGCCGTGACTTCGCAGGGCTGGTGGAGTTTACCGGCCTGTCAGGGGAATTACAGCGCGGCGCAGTGGTGGGATGTGGTCAATTATCTCCGTTCGCTGCAATCGGTGAGCGGGTAAGCGGGAAAGAAGGGGAACAGTGGAGCCGCAGTTTGCCACTGAGGACATCGCAACCGCGCAGGAATTTGTCGATACGCTCCGCCTGACCAATGCGCGCTGGAGTTCCGGCGGCGACTGGTCGTCGGGCTGGTGTTTTCGCGGGCAAAGCGACAGCCGTCTGCCGCTCGTGCCGAGCGCGTGGCGGCGCGCCGTCAACGGGGCGGAAAAGTCGGACACCGAAAAGATTGTCGAGCGGCGCAAAAGCGAGCTTGAGCCGAATATGCAGCAGTTCGTCCACAATCTGAATCAGCGCGGCGAACACATCGAGAACATGCCGACCCGCGACATCCTTCTGCAAGCCTACGCCGAGTTCACGCTGATCCGCGAGTTCATCGCCTTCGCCGATTCGATTGGCTTCGAGACGCCGAGCAGTTCGGAATTCCCGGACAGCGACAGCGCCTTCGTTTGGTCGTACTACAACAGCCTGATTCAGAAACCTGGCGATGCCGAGTTTCACGTCAAGGTCTGGAAGAACAGCACCGTCGCGCTGGCGCAGCATCATGGCGTGCCGACGCGCCTGCTCGACTGGACGCGCCGCCCGCTCTACGCGGCCTATTTCGCCGCCGAGAAAGCCAGCCAGTCACCCGGCGACATTGAGAAGATCGCCGTTTACGCCATTCACCGCGAGTCGCTGGGGCAGCGTATCAGCCTCGTAACCGTGCCGCGCAGCGAGAACACCTATCTGCACGCGCAGGACGGCGTGTTCACGCTCGATACCATTGGTGACGAGGCGTACTACGAATCATCGGCCTGGCGTCCGCTTGAGAGCGAAACGCAGTTGTATCAGGTCGATGCCTCCAAACAGCCGAAGAAACTCATGCTGCCCGTGAGTCAGGTCGGCGAACTGGTGCGCCTGCTCTTTCTGGAAAATATTTCGCGCGCTCATTTGATGCCTACGTTCGACAATATTGTCACCGTTTTGAAAGCCCGTTGGCAGTGGACTTCGGAATCGCGTTAATCAGGGGAAACTATGCTCAAAATCATCAACAGCAGCAGTGATCAGGCGACGGCGGCGCGGCTTGCCGCCGATTTCAAAGGAGCAGGTTACGAGATCGGAAAGGGTGATCTCGCGCATGGCGATCTGGCGCTTCTGCTGCTCTCGCAGGCCGCGCTCGCGGATCCCGCTGTGCAGGAGCGCATGATTCAGGCGCTCGATCTCAGCCTGCATATCGTCCCGGTCATGACCCAGCGCGTCACGCTGCCCAAGCTGATCGATCACCTCGACGTGGTCGATTTCAGCGACGGCTACGATTTTGCCGTGCTGCGCCAGCAGGTCGATCTGGAACTTTCGCCCGACGCGCCGCTGCCGATGCGCACGCGCACGCCGAAGGTCAAGCGCTCGAACCGCAACTTCGCCATCGTGATCGCGGTGGTCGCTATTTTCATGTTCGTCAGCGGGTTGTACGCCGTCGCCGTGCTGCACGATCAGGCGCCGATTCAGGAATTCAACACGATGGACACCGAAGCCGCCATGACCCGTGACATCATCGTCGCGCCTGTGCTCAAGATTTACGCGCAGTTTCTCCCGGAGACGACCGAGGACGCAACGAATTATCCGGCGACGCTGATGGCGATCCCAACCGTCTACCGCCCGCTGATGGAATTGACGGCGACCGCGATTGTCACCACGCCGACGCCTAAAGATGACAGTGAATCCGACTTCCCCTTCTGATCAGGTGTTGGTCGTCGGTGCTGGCCCTGCCGGGATCAGCAGCGCCTACTTTCTGGAGCAGGCGCGGATTTCCTATCGCGTGGTGGATCGCGCCCGTGTGATCGCTTCGACGTGGGCGAATTTGTATCCGTCGCTCCAGTTGAACACGGCGGGCTTCGTCTCGCATCTGCCCGGTCAGCGGATTCCGCTGCGCTACGGCGTGTATCCACTGGGGCGGCAGTATTACCAGTACATCCTCGACTACATGAGCCGCCACAAGTTCAATATTGAGCTTGGCGTCGAAGTGCGCCGCGTCGCGCCGGATGGCGCTGGTTGGCTGGTCGAGACTTCAAAAGACAACGCGACGGAAACGTCGCGCTACCGCTTCGTGATTATCGCCAGCGGACGCTACGGCAATCCCTATCTGCCGCGCGTCCCCGGCCTCGACACCTTCACGGGACGCTACCTGCACGCCCACGACTATCACAAGGCGGAGGATTTTCGCGGGCAGCGGATTCTGGTGGTCGGCAACGGGCCGAGCGGCGCGGACATCGCCGCCGAGATTGCCGACGCTGCCGCGCTGCCCGTGCTGCTCTCGATCCGCAGCGATATCGTGATCAATCGACCCTTTCCGCATGGGATGCCCGATGCGGTCTGGCATCTGGCATCACGGCTGCTGCCGCTGAAATGGCGCAAGCCGTTCCTCAAGCGCATCAACTATCACCTGTATACCGATACCGCCGATCTCGGTCTGCCGCTCGCGCCCAACCGCGATGATCGCGTCGGCACGTCGGCACCCGTGCGTGGGCATTACCTGATCGACGCGATTCGCGCAGGCAAGGTCAAGGCGGTCGCGGGATTAGAACGGCTCGAAGGACGCTGCGCCGTTCTCAGCGATGGCAGCGAATACGAAGTGGACGCCGTGATCATGTCCACCGGCTATCGCGCGAACCTGAGCTATCTCGATATTCCCTACGAGACCGATAAGGATGGCTGGCCTGTGCGCAGCGATCCGCGCGGCACGGAGATCGCGGGTTATCCGGGGCTGTTTCTGGTCGGGCGCTTCTATCGTGGGCTGGGGCCGCTCTACAACGTTCGCAATGAGGCGCGTGTCGCCGTCGCCGCGATTCAGGGACGGATTGAGGGTAGGGAGAGCACGCTCAAGCTGCCGCGTCAGGTGGAGTGAGACAAATAAGCGGCTAGTTTTCTTCAGAGTCGTTCTTTTGTTTCAGGGTCTGTAGCGTGTTATAGACTTGCTCAACTGAGTTCAAAAACTTTGTCGCAGCAGATTTTGCCAAGAGACGTTCTTCGGCTGTTTTGCTATTCATAATCTCATTACGGATTTTCCACGCAAGCGCATAGTTGTCCATAATGTTCCCAAGCAATTTGTCCGGGTCATGAAGAATTCGAGCGTTGCCAATAAGCGCCATCAACCACCCGTTATATTCTTCGTCGATTTCTGCCGTTGTTGTGATTATTGGGGTTTTAGGCGGTTCTCTGAATTCACAGAGCAAATCGTGAAGGAGTTCGAGGTTGTCATTGTAGGCTTTATAAAATGGATAATATTCGGCGGCTAGTTGGAATGTATCTGCATCTAACTCTAGCAGACATAAGTCTGAATGTAGCTCGTCCATCTATACCCGTCATTTCTTTAAAACAAAGGGCGCACACATAGGTGCGCCCCTACAGATTGATTTGATTGGTGGCTAGACCGTCACGCTGACCTGATGAATACCCGTTGCGCCGCTTGGCGCTTCCGAGCGCACATCGGTAATCTGTGCCGTCCCTTGACCATCGGTGGCACGCACGGCAAAGGTGTGCGAGCCGGACGCGAACGGCCAGTCATAGCGCCAGATCACCCACGTTTCCTGCGAGAGCGGCGTGCGCAGTTCCGCTTCCGTCCAGTCGCCGCCATCGACGCTGACCTCGACCTTCGAGATGCCGCGATCTCCCGCCCACGCGATCCCGCCGACCGGAACGAGCTTGTTGCCGTCCTTTGTCACGATGTCATCGACCGCCACCGTGTCGATCACCGACGTTTCCTGAACGGATGCCGTCTTGTCCCAGCCGCGCACGACCCAGTAACCATCCACGTCGTGATTGAGCACGTCGATCTGCGTGATCCACTTGGGCTGCTTCATGCCGTACAGGTTGGGGATGTGGATGCGCAGCGGGAAGCCGTGCGGCACGGGCAGCGGTTGATCCTGCCACTCGTAGCCGAGGATGATGCGCGGCTCCTGCTTGATCAGATCAAGCGCGACCGTCTCGAAGAAGCCGTCCGCGCCCGTGATCAGCAAGTGAGTCGCGTCGCTGGGCAGCTTGACCGTCGCCAGCACGTCCTGCATTTTCGCGCCCGTCCACTTGATCGTGCTGATCAGGTCGCCCGCAATCGGGTTCGAGATGCAGCCCTGCGTGATATAGGCCTGCACGGGCGTGAACTTCTTAATGTCGTCCAGTGTCATTTCGGCGATTTTGGTCTTGGAACCGTCAGCGGCGGTGGTGTACCAGGGCAGCGTCCAGCTTGCCAGATCAATCGACGGTGGGTCGAGGTCGATGTCAATGCGGTAGAAATCGGCGATGTCGGTCAGTTCAGCGCGCGTGCCCGGCGCGGGTTGAACCGAAGCGCTCTCATTGGGCAGGGCGGCCTGCTCGGTTCCAGCTTCCTGCGTGCCAGTCGATCCGCCCGTTGCGACCGGACGCGGCGCGGCCTGCGCACCAAGTTCACCAACCAGCGCGCCCACCACTGTGATCGCCGCGCTCGCGCCGCCCAGCGTAATCAGGAACTGGCGGCGGTCGATGCCCTGCACGCTCGCCTTTTCTTGTGCGTCGGCGGCCACCTTGATCGTCGTCGCGTAGGCCAGTCGATTATACGCGCCGTTGACCGCGTAGCCCCAGAGCAGGAACAGGCCGAGCACCCAGACCGCGCTGGTGGTGTGATCCGCCGTGAAGGTTTGGTTGCCGACAATGCTCAGGATCGTCAGCGGAATGCCGACAATCAGGCCGAAAATCACGCCGGGAATCCATTCCTGCGGGCGGTTGTAGCGGCGCATGAAGGCGAAGAAGATCGCGCCTGCAATCAGCAGGATCACGACGATCATGCCGATGCCCATCGACTGCTCGATCATCTTGGCGACGACATCAGTGCGCCCCAGATTAAAGGTCGAAATCAGGTTGACCATCGACTGAATGGTGAACGCGATCACGCCGCCGGGGGTGTAATCGCGCACGTTGTCGAACACGCTGAAGGGGACAAAGGGGAAGCCCGCCAGTTGGAAACCGACGAACAACAGCCCCAACAGCGGCAGCGTCAGCAAAAAGGCGACCAGCGCGCCAAGTAATGCACCGGGTTTTTTCATCAATAATTCCTCCCGCAATGAGTTAATACCATCATAGCATTGCCTCTCTATCGTGCGATCAAATTCTTGCGCAGTTCTTAAATAAACGCTGGCGCGGTGTGAATAAGATTGAACTGCGCTGGGATAGAGAATTATTCTTTGGTAGGGACAGCGCGACGGATCTGCCCAACGCGAAGGGCGCACGTGCAGGTGTGCCCCTATAAAATCACGTGTTTGCACACAGCAGGATTAAACGACTTCGCAGATTGAAGCGCAATTCGGGATTGATGGATATGTGGGATTTGATGGATATGTAGGTTGTTGGCAATTTTAAAGGTGGGGCGTAAAATCGCCCTTGTGCGCTCCAAATGGAGAAAAATGACCCATGCTCGTTGTCGATGCTCATGAAGATATTGCTTATAACGCGGTACGGTTCGGACGTGATTACCGCAATTCGGTTCAGGAGACGCGGCGGCTTGAAGCTAACAGTGATCATCCGAACGGGATTGCGACGGTTGGGCTGCCCAACAGCCTGCTGGGGCGCGTCGGGATCGTCTTTGGCACGATTTTCACCGCGCCTGATGTCAAGTCCGGGATGACGCTGGACACCTCGCCGCGCTATAAAACCCCCGCTGAAGCCTATCAACTGGGGATGCAGCAGTGGGACTACTATCAAAAGCTGGCTGACACGAGCGACAAGCTGCTGCTGGTTCGCACACAGGCAGAACTGAACGCCGTGCTCGATACCTGGAAAGACGGCACGGAGCAGGCCGATCACAAGCAGGGGTTGGTCATGCTGATGGAGAACGCCGATCCCATCGTCGAGCCGAAGCAGTTCGAGGAATGGTATGGGCGCGGGCTGCGCATTGTCGGCCCGGCGTGGACAGGCTCACGCTACTGCGGCGGCACATCGATGCCCGGCCCGCTCACCGATCTCGGACGCGAGCTGCTCGAAGTTATGGCAGGGTTCAACGCCATCCTCGATCTTTCGCATATGGCGGAAGAATCGTTTCTCGAAGCGGTCGATTTGTATTCCGGCGTGATCATTGCCAGCCACAGCAATCCGCGCAGCTTCCGCACGACCGACCGCCACCTGAGCGACGACATGATCCATCGCTTGGCTGAACGGGACGGTGTGATGGGCATCGTTCTCGCCAGCGCCTTCCTCAGCAACGAGTGGAAGAAAGGCGATCCGAAAGCCGATCTGCCGTTCTCGCGCGTGCTTGACGCCATCGATACCGTCTGCCAGATCACGGGGAACGCGACGCACGTCGGCATCGGCACCGACTTCGACGGCGGCTTTGGCGTCGAGAGCATTCCGGCGGAGATGGATTCGACCACCGACATCTGGAAAATCGGCGATGGGCTGCGTGAGCGTGGCTATAGCGAAGCCGATATCGAGGCGGTTCTGGGCGGCAATTTCCTGCGCAAGCTGCGTCAGTCGCTTCCCTGATGATCGGGATCGCTCAGTTCGGCATCGCTATCGCGGCGCTCGGCGTCGTGCTGGCGTTGATGGGCTTGTTTCCCGGTGTGACCGGAGTCACGCCCACTGCCGGGGTCGGGATCATTCAGTTTCTCTCGATTCTGGTGGGGTTCGCCCTGCTCGATTTGGGCGCGCTGATGTACGTGAAGTTCACGTTTTACGTCGGGCGCTCCGCCAACCTGTTGCAGCAGGTCGGTGTGCGGCTGGCGCTGACTGGGCTGGTGCTGGCTGGATTGGCAGGTATGGCCGATTTTCTCGGTTTTGGCTCACATGCGCGCACGGCGACCAGCGATGTCTATTTTGGGCCGCTGCAAGCGCTGGGGTTGTTGGGTGGTCTGGTGATTTCGGCGCTCGGCGTGTTGATTTACGCGGTTACGGGCAGCCCGCCGGATGAAAACTAAGCCAGACTCACCCATATGCAACAACTTATGTTACACTAAAGACGACTTTTATTCTTGTGATCGAAAAACGGTGACAGATGTATCGATGACCCCTTGCGCTCAGGAGGAGAATGGATGCGCAAACTTATAGCGTTTCTTGCTTTACTATCCCTATTCCTGATAACTGCGGCTCAACTTTATGCCCAGCAGAATCGTTCGCAGATCAACGGCGCGCTGGCTCAGGCCGCGACCGCCGAAGCGACGGCTGAAGCAACGGCGGCAGCTACCCCCGTGCCGACCGGCGTTCCAGCAGCGCGCCCGAACATCGTCGATACGCTCAAGGCTGATCCTGGCGGACGGTACACGACGCTGGTGGCGGCGATTGAAGCGGTGCCGGCGGTGGCGTCCGTGCTGAATGGGGCCGGGCCGTTCACGCTGCTGGCACCGACGGACGATGCGTTCGCGGCGCTGGAAACGCAGACGGGGATGACGCAGGATCAACTGCTGGCTGACCAGGCGACGCTGACGAAAATTCTGCTCTACCACATCGTGCTGGGGCAGCACTACTTCCGCACGCTGACGGGTGGCGTGACCCTGCCGACCGAACTGCTCGGCGAGAACGTGACCTTCAGCCTGGACAGTGGGGTATTCACGGCAGCGGGGCAGAACATCAGCGA
>DASZXN010000024.1:0-8213 GCA_035545875.1 Phototrophicaceae bacterium | reverse complement strand
GGTGGTCGCGCCGAGCGTATAATTCGCGCTGGTCGCCAGATCGACCGTCAGCGTGTTGGCGGCTTCCGCCTGATTGTCCACGAGGGCCGCGAAATTGACGTTGACCGAAGCGCTGCCCGCCGGGATGGTCGCCGTGACCGTGCCGCTCTGCCCGCTGATCGCGCCGCCAGAGAGGGTGTAGTCCGACGCATCCGTGCCCGTCCCATGCGTGATGCTCAGGTTGACGGTTAAATCAGCGCCGGTGCTGCCGGTACGGGTGAGCGTGAAGGTGTTGCTGCTGCCTTCCGCGACGCTCAGGGTCGCCGGGCTGATCGTCACCGTCGGGATTGGCGTGTTGAAGGCTGACTCATACGCGCCCATATCGACATGGGTGCTTTGAATACGCGCAGCCCCCGCAAGGTCGGTGGTTACGCCGTTGGGGATCAGGCTGTCGTCGCCCGCGTTGATAGCCCGGCTGATGTCTTTCAGCGTCAGATCAGCGTTGAGGTCGGGTGTGCCCGTCAGGTTGTTGCTGCTCGTCCCATTGATGGCGCTTAACCCGTCCTCGATTAAGCTGTTCTGCGCATCGATTGTGCCGCTGCTATTGTCAAAATCGCCACCGCTAAGGCTGTTAGCGACAATAGAATTGTTCAAGTCCAGTTTGCCATTGACCCGGATGCCGCCGCCGAACGTCGCGGAATTACCGCTGATGGTGCTGTCGTTCACGGTCACAATCGAGCTGGTTGGAATAACCATGCCGCCGCCGAACGTCGCGGAATTGCCGCTGACCACTGTATTCGTGATAGTGAGCGTTTTACTGGCATAAATACCACCACCGCTCCCCGTCGCCACGTTGTTCGTGATGATGCTGTCGAGCAGCGTAATGGATGCGGTTGCGTCACCCTCAATGCCGCTGCCATTGCCCGATGTATTGTTGCTGATGGTGCTGCGAATCACGTTGACGGTGCCGCTTCCCGCAACGAAGATGCCGCCGCCGCTGGATGCGTTATTATGCGTGATGGTACTGTCTGTCAGCGTGAGTGTCGTTCCTGACACGATAATCCCGCCGCCGACGTCCGACATTGCATTCCCGTGCATGATAGTAACGCCGCTGATATTGACGGTATTCCCACCATTCAAGAGAAAAATGCTGATAGCATCACTGCCGCTGATCATCGTGCTGCTCGCGCCGTTTCCCTGGATGGTCAGCGCGCCGTGAGGAAGATTGTTAGGCAGCGTGCTCGCCACTGTGATCGTTTGTCCATTGATGGCCGAGGCGAAGGTGATCGTGTCGTCGCCAGGGAAGTTGTTGGCATTGGTGATGGCCTGCCGCAGTGAGCCGTCGCCGCTGTCGTTGGTGTTGGTCACGACGAATTCGTTGGCCGGGATGGTGATGACGCTTTCGGTGGTCGCGCCGAGCGTATAATTCGCGCTGGTCGCCAGATCGACCGTCAGCGTGTTGGCGGCTTCCGCCTGATTGTCCACGAGAGCCGCAAAGGTGACGTTGACCGAAGCGCCGCCTGCCGGGATGGTCGCCGTGACCGCGCCGCTCTGCCCGCTGATTGAGCCGCCAGAGAGCGTGTAATCGCTCGTGTCGGTGCCTGTTCCCGCCGTGAGCGTCAGGTTGACGGTTAAATCAGCAGTGGTGCTGCCGGTACGGGTGAGCGTGAAGGTGTTGCTGCTGCCTTCCGCGACGCTCAGGGTCGCCGGGCTGATGGTCACGGTGTTTGCCGTCGTAAACGACGACTCGTATGCGCCCATGTCCACGTGCGCGCCCTGAATACGGGTATTTCCCGCCAGGTCGCTGCTGTAGCCGCTGATCAGGCTGTCGCTGCCCGCGTCAATGGCGCTGCTGGTACTGGTCAGCTTAAAATTGCTGTCGAGCGCGGGGTCGCCGGTCAGGTTATTGCTGTTGGTTGCCCCATTGATGTCGCTAAGACCGCTTTCGATCAAGGTGTTCTGGGCGTTGATCGTGCCGCCATTGCGATAGGTGTCCGCTCCCAGCAGACTGTTGGCAAGAATACTGTTCTTCAGGTTGGCTGTCCCGGCAGCGATGATCAGGTCTGCGCCGCCGCCGCTCGTTCCTGTATTGCCACTGAGCGTGCTGTTCAGGAGCGTGGTCGTTCCACCATCGACGTAAACCGCGCCGCCGCTGATCGCGCTTTGCGTCTGATTCCCAGTGAAGAGGCTGTTGACTACGGTCAGGCCGCCCGTTGTGAAAATCCCGCCGCCGCCGCCCGCAATATTGTTCTTGATGATACTGCTGGTAATCGTCAAACTGCCGCCGTTGTAAATCCCGCCGCCGGTATCACCTGTTGAAGTACCGATGTTCCCATTCTGAATGGTGACGCCGGAGATAGAGACGGTGCCAGAAGCGATGGTGAGGACGCGATGCGCATTATTGCCGTCGATAATCGTGTTCGCCGCGCCATTGCCCGTGATCGTCAGCGTGCCATTGTTGGTGATGTTGGGCAGGTCGCTGCTTCCAATCGTAAATGTCCCGTTAACGTTAAACGTGATCGTGTCGTTGCTGGCGCTGGCGTTCGCGGCATTGATCGCGTCACGCAGCGAGCAGGGCGAACCGCAGACGCCGCTGTGGTCGAGATCGGAGGTGGTCGTGACGAGGTATGATCCATCGGCAGCGATAGGGTTCGGAGCCAGACAGATCATCAGGATCAGCGCGGCAATCAACAGGGCGGAATATACGGAGAACCACGACTTGGACAAACGGAAAGGCATCAGCATGACCTCTTAGCGGCAGCGATTTCGCCGATCATTACCCATATGGATCACTTCAACGCGTCGATCAGGCCGACGCCGTGCGCAATTAAAACAGTCCAGGGCTAGGCTGCTCGACCTCAGCCCAGACTATGCAACCATCTTGTGTTGATAAAATATGACTTACGAATTTAAAATATCTGGCTTACAGATTAGTTGCTATGGCTAAGAATAAACAAAAGTTGAGAGACCAGCCAGCGAGAAAAACCAATAATCGCGGGTATTTCGCGGAAAATCCGTTGATTTTTTTACAAGATTCACGTGGGTATTCGTAGATCGTTTTAATTCAATGACAATAAATCGACTAACCGCCTCAGGCCGAACCGGAGCAAAGCCTAATCAGTTCGCGCTGCGTTTGTTATGATACGGTGAATTATGGATAAGCCTCAGGTGAAATTCCTCGTTCAAAATAGTTATCCATGACTGGCGTTATGATAGGGTGTGATCTGTCGATGAAACGTGGAAGCGGGGATGCTGCCTGAAACCGTTCGGCGTGCCTTCCGTGACCTGTTCAGCGCCGAGCCAACTCACGTCCAAGCTGTCAGCGGGGGCATGATTAATCCGTCGGCGCGCGTCGAGGTCAAGGGGACGCGCTATTTCGTCAAGTGGAAAGCAGACGCGCCGCCCCAATTGTTCGCAGCCGAGGCGCGGGGGCTGGCGCTGCTGCGCGAGTCGCATACGTTTCGCATCCCCGACGTGATCGCGCAAGGCGAAGCGACCACCGCTACACCTGCGTACCTGATTCTCGAATGGATCGACCGCGCTGCCAGCGTTGATCAGTGGCGCTACGGTGCGGCGTTCGGGCAAGCGCTGGCGGTGCTGCATCGCGTCAGCGCTGACAGCTTCGGCCTCGATCACGATAACTACATCGGCGATTTGCCCCAGATCAACACGCCAGCGACAAGCTGGCCGATCTTCTACCGCGATCAGCGCCTCGCCGTGCAGATGCAAATCGCGGAGACGCTCGGCTATCTGCCCGCTTACCGCGAAAAACTGATCCGTGACCTGATGGAGCGCATCGAGACGATTTTGCCGGATGTAAGCACGCCGTCGCTGCTGCACGGCGATTTATGGAGCGGCAACTATTTCCCGGACGTGAGCGGTCAGCCTGTGCTATTCGATCCCGCTGTTTACTACGGCAACCGCGAGGTCGAGCTTGCCTTCGCGCAGTTGTTCGGCGGCGGCGAGTTCTTCCAGCGCGCTTATCAGGAAGCCTATCCGCTCGATCCCGGTTTCGAGGAACGTCGCCCGCTTTTGCAGTTGTACCCGCTGCTCGTGCATCTCAATCACTTCGGCGAACAGTACGGCAGCCACGTCGATGCGATTTGCAGGTATTATTTGAAATAATTTGGGGAATGCAGCGTGGTTCTTTGATGCCTATTCGCTGTTCCAATCGACCTCATCGAGGAAATTCTCGTCGCCCGCCCAGTCGAGCAGCGTCTTGATCCACAGCGCCACCTGATCCGCCGTGCAGCGCTCGATTGCCATCGCCAGCGCCTCGACATCCTCGCCCTCAATGTGATCGCGGTGCGGGTTTTCCGAGGGAGTTTGGATTTCGCGGACGAACTGGGCAGCGAGCGCCTCGCGCCGCCGTTTTTCCACATAAGCGTCAGTGATGTCGTCCTGCATCATAAGCTCCTCTCGACTCGGCAGCCATTATGTCTTACTCGATATACCCCAGCGCCTTGAGCTGCTCGATCACCTTCGCATCGGCCTCGGCGGTGTGCACGTCCGGCGGCTGACCCATCGTCTCGACAAACGCCTTGACCTTGCCCTCCAGCGCTTCAATTTCTTTCGGCTGATCTGCTGTCAGATCGCGCGTCTCGGCAGGATCGTTTGCCACGTCGAACAGCCCCTCAACCTGATCTTCGCGCATCACCAGCTTGTGATCGCCGTCGTAAACGGCGCGGCGCACCTGCCGCAGCCGCAGTCGATCCACCAGCGCGGGGCTGTTATGCTCCAGCACGTTCAGGAAGATCGACGGCGGAAAGGCTTCCGAGAAGGCCAGTCCGCCCTCGCTGTCGGATGATCGCTTGAGCGCGTTCAGCAGCGACAATCCGGCGACGTTCGCGTTCGGATCGTTCTCATCGAGCGGCGGCGTCATCCCGGCCAGATCGAGGATCGTGTGGAACAGGCGGCGCGTCGAGACGTTCTCGCTCACGTGCTGCCCCGGCGCGAAATCCGGCGCGTGGATCGCCAGCGGCACATGCACCAACTCCTGATAGACGTTGAAGCTGTGCCCGAACAGATCATGTTCACCATGCCCCTCGCCGTGATCCGCCGCAACGATCACGCAGGTGTGATCGAGCGCGCCGGTGGTAAGCAGATGGTTAAGCAGTTTGTTGAGATAATGATCCTGATAGGCAATCTCGGCGTCGTAGAAGCCGTTGAGCACGACGCGCTGCCATTCGCTGAACGGCGTTTCCGGCGGACTCGCCCACGATGCGGCGTCGGCGTTGAACTGGTTCATGTAGCGGTAGGCGGCGCGGTCGCTGCGCAGTTCCGGCGCGATCCGGTTCATCACATCCTGCGGCGGGTGGTAGGGCAGGTGCGCGCCCATCAGATTGACGAACGTGAACAACGGCTGATCCGTGCCGCCCTGATGATAAGCGTCCCAGTAGCCGATCAGGTCGTCAATCGAGCGGGCTGTGTTGCCCTTGAAATTGATGTACTTCGACCAGATGGGCGTCAGCAGCGGGTGCAGCGAGACGCGGAACAATTCGTCCGACTGCGCGAAGTGGTTGCCGATCCGCCGGGCATAAGGGCGAAACCAGCGGCGGAAATGTCGGCGCAGGCTGCCCGTTTCGGGATCATTCGGTCGATTGGGGACGGCGCTGGCATAGTTGTAAAAGGCGTCGAAGCCGCGCTGCAAGCCGTTGTCGAGCGCGCCGACCAGCGGATTATTGCAGAACGCGACCGTGTGATAGCCGCCGACCTGCAAAATCTCGGCCAGCGTGGGGTGTGTCGGTGACAACTGACCGTTGGCCTCGATCACGCCGTGCGCGCTCGGATATAAGCCCGTGAAGATCGACGAGTGCGCCGGGATCGTCCACTGAGACGGCGCGACGGCGCGCTCGAACAGCGTGGATCGGGCGGCGAATTCGTCAAAACCGGGCGAAGTCGGGCGCGTGTGCCCGTAGACCGACAGGCGGTCACGGCGCAGCGTATCGAGGATGATCAAAAGAATATCGGGCTTGGACATACCGACCTATCGCTGCATCAGGCTGAACATCGCCCAGATTGTAGCGCGCGGCGGCATAATCGACAGTGCGGGATCATCGTTGGGTTCTCAAGCCAACGCTTCGTATACTTGAGTCATATTTGCAAAATATAAAGGGACATCAATGCAGGATTTACGGATCGCCCTGATCCAGTTAGGCTGGGCAGGCAGTCGTGACGCGATGGCCGAGCGTTATCGCCCGTTGATCGCGCAGGCGGTGCAGACTGGCGCGGCACTGATCTGCCTGCCGGAGCTATCGCTCTCGCCCTATTTCCCCGGCACAACCGATCCGGCAGGTTTCTCGTGGGCGGAGCCGCTGCACGGCGGCGCTTCGGATGTATTGTTCTCGGAACTGGCGCGTCAGCATGGGGTGACGATCATCAGCAGCATCTTCGAGCATACGCCGGATGGTCACTACTACGACACCGCTATCATCCACAATCCGCGCGGCGAACTGAGCGGCGTTACGCGCAAAATCCATCTGCCCTACGGCGAAGGCTACAACGAAACCGACTTTTTCGAACCGAGCGACGCCTATCCCGTCTTCAACGTTGGTGCGCTCACCGTCGCCGCGCCGACCTGCTACGATCAGTGGTTTCCTGAACTGGCGCGTATCTACAGCCTCAACGGGGCGGAGCTGATCTTCTACCCGACGGCGATTGGCTCCGAGCCGACTGATCCGAACATCGACACTGCCGAAGCGTGGCAGACAATCATGCGCGGTCACGCCATTGCCAACGGCGTTTATGTCGGCGCGGCGAACCGGATCGGCATCGAGAACGGCGTGACTTTTTACGGCAGTAGTTTTCTATGCGACCCGATGGGGCGCATTCTGACGCAGGCTGGGCGTGCGACGACGGAAGTCATCACGGCTGATTTGACGGCGGCCATGCTGGAACACTGGCGCAGGTTGTTTCCGCTGCTGCGCCAGCGCATGCCCCAAACTTACGGACGCATCGTTCAGGCGGAAGGCGGACAATCGGCATGAGCATTTACGTGGAATGGGATAACGAAGACCTGACGGTGATCCTCTGGTCGTTTGTCGGTCGCTGGACGTGGGGCGAACTGGACGATGCGATTAAGTCGCTCAACGCCATGCTGGAAAACGTCGAGCATCCCGTCGATTTCATTTTCGATCTGGGCGACATGGCGATTATGCCGCCCGACGTGATCAGCGCGGTCAAGGCGAAGTATCTCCACCTGGCAGGCCGACCACGCCGTCTGCTTGCTGTCGGCGTCGATCAGCATCTGCGCCTGTTCTGGGATACCTTTACCGATTTGCCCTATGCGCGCAGCTTGAAAATGCGCTACTTCGACAGTATCGACGCAGCGCGCCAGTATATTCACGATAACCCCACATGACGGCGCGCTTCACGATTGCCGCGCCGCCGGATTTTCGCTACGCGCCGACGGTGCTCAGTCACGGGTGGGGGGCGCTTGCTCCTTTCAGCTATGCTGATGGCGTTCTCAGCCGCGTCCAGAAGCTGAGTGATGGACAGATCGTCCGCTTCGATCTGCGCTGGGAGCGGGGCAAGCTCGTCGCCCACAGCGCCAGCGACCTCACGGCGCGGCAGCAGCGCGAGATCGGCGAGATCGCGGCGCGCTGCCTGAGCTTCGATTACGATTTGGCCCCGTTCCACGACCTAATCCGTGCCCATCCGACCTATGGTTGGATCGAGACGGTAGGCGCGGGGCGTATGTTGATCTCGCCGAGTGTTTGGGAAGACCTCGCCAAGACACTGCTGACCACCAACACCACCTGGGCGATGACGATTGGCATGGTTAACCGACTGGCGGCATTGGGTGATCTCGCGCCGAATGGTGTCGATCAGGCTTTCCCTGAGCCGGAACAGATCGCCGCTTTCGATTCCGAAGCGCTTAACGCGCAGGTGCGAGCGGGTTATCGCGGCGCGTATCTGCATACGCTGGCGACCCGCATCGCGTCGGGCGAACTCGACGTGGAACTCTGGCGCGACCCGGAAATCCCCTCAGTCGAGGTCTACAAGGCGCTCAAGGGCATCAAAGGCTTTGGCGATTACGCGGCGGGCGCGCTGATGCGCCTGCTCGGTCGTTTCGATCAGCTTGGCCTCGACAGCGCGTGCCGGACGATGTATGCGCAGCGCTACAACAACGGCGCGAAAGCGACCGACAAAGAGATCGCCGCTTACTACGCGCCCTTCGGCGACTGGAAAGGACTGGTCGTCTGGATGGATGTCATGAAAGCGTATATGCAGCA
>DASZXN010000023.1:0-2432 GCA_035545875.1 Phototrophicaceae bacterium | reverse complement strand
GGCGCTGGCGTGGCGAACGGGTTCTGCAAGCCGCCCTTGCTGGTGTCCGTCTGACCGCCGTTCTGCTCGTCGCCGCCCGACTGGGTGTTGCTCTGACCGTTGCTCTGGCTGCTGGAACTCGAATCGCTTTGGCCGATGTCGAACACAACCAGATAGTGCCCCTCGCTCTTCTGCTGCGGTGATGAGGTCATGACGTAGGTGTAGTAATTGAGCGAGCGGTCGCTGTTCAACTGCAAGCTGTCAATCGGGGTGCGCAGCATCGCGTCATAGGGGCCGCCTGCCACTGTGCCGCCGTTGCCCGTTATAAACGAACTGGATAGGTCGGCGGACTGACCCCAGCACGAATTGGTATCGCCCGCGTCGTCGCAGCCGATGGGGTTGCCAGCGGTGTCCTTCAGTTGATTCAGCTTGCCGTCCGACTGGTACATGAATGGATCAAGCGAGTTTTCCTCCGCGATCATGTAGACCGTGATCGGGATGCCGGAGGCGACCATGCCCGGCGTGATGTTCACGCTGAACGAATCGCCCGCGCCATCGGCGGACGTTGCGTCCATGCCCTCAAGGATGAGCACGAATTCGCCGCTCTGATTGTTGTAGCCGCCAACGACCAGCGAAACGTCGGCGAAGGTGCTGTTGCTATTCTGGTTGAAGGTCACCTGCGCGCTTTGCGACGAGGCGGGGACAGAGCCGCTGGACGGCAAGTCGGCGGCATAGGTGACGGCGGCGCTGTTGTCGTCGTTGCACAGCCCGCGATTGGTCGATTGATCGAGGACAGCCAGCACCGGGTCGAACCCGTTGAGGCCAATCGCCGTCGCGCGGTAGGTATACCCGCTGCGCAGTTGATTGACGCTGACTTCGACGCCGTTATCGAAGCTGGTGCCATCGTCGCAGGTCACGCTGTAGCCGGTCGGCGTTTGCGCCTGCGTCAGCATCGGTGTGATCAGCAGGCAGATACAGATCATCAAAAACAGCAAAGAACGCTTCATTGCAAAACCCCCCTGAAACATAGCCTTACTAATAATCTACAGTCGTTTTCTATTTTGCCGCCAGTCCTCTTTGCTCTTAATCCTTTACGCCTTTTTTACAGCATCGGAGCGCTTCTGACGCGGCTCTAACGCTTGATCGGCATAATGGATCAGCATGACAGATCGCACGAGGGACGAAACGACGCTCATGCCCGCACTCACCAATGATTTGCGCGTTCTGGTGGTCGCCAGCAGCCCACTGGCGCGTGCCGGATTGAGCGCCCTGCTCGAAGGCGCTGCCGGGATCAACGTGATCGGGCAGAGCGCAGGTGACAGCGATCTGCCGGACGCGCTCGACGTTTATCGCCCGGACGCGCTGGCCTGGGACATGGGCTGGGAGCCGCTGCAAAATCTCGAACGGCTCACCGAGGTCGGCGGCGCGGCGGTGCTGGCCTTGATCGCCGACGAAGCGACGGCGCTCGAAGGCGCGTCGGCGTTAATCGGCGCGGGCGTGCGGGGGCTGCTGCTTCAGGATGTCCAGCCGGATGTGCTGGTGGCGGCGCTCAACGCGCTCGGTCACGGGCTGGTCGTGATCCTTCCGGCGGTCGCGGAGATGCTGCGCACCGAGCCGCTGATCGAGAGCGAAAGCACGACAGCGCCGCTGGTCGATGCGCTCACGCCGCGCGAACTGGAAGTCATCAATCTGATCGCGGAAGGCTTGCCCAACAAAAATATCGCCGCCAAGCTCAAAATCAGCGAGCATACGGTCAAGTTTCACGTCAACGCCATCCTGACCAAGCTCGGCGCGCAGAGCCGCACCGAGGCGGTTGTGCGGGCTACGCGGATGGGCTTGATCGCGCTTTAATCTCCTGAACATCGTTTAGGAGACTTTATGTCATCTCATCCACTCGATAATCCAGTTTGGAACAGCCTGATCACGCATCACGCGCGTTTTGCGCTTGGTACTGATTTCGCCAAGCGCTACCCAGCGGATGTCGCGCCGTTCGTCGCGCTGGCCGAGCCGAGCGCTGCCGCTTTCACCGATCTCACCCAGATTGTGAAGGCAAGCGAGCAACTAACCCTGCGCGGCCTCGATTTACCCGATCATCTCGACGGCTGGACAATTCACGTCAACAAGCGCATTGTTCAGATGGTGCGCGAGCAACCGATAGCTCCGGTCGAAGGCGACGCTCAGATTGTCGAACTCAGCGCCACCAATGTGCCCGCCATTCTGCGCCTGATCGATCTCGCCAGGCCGGGGCCATTCGAGCAGCGTACCATCGAGATGGGGCGCTATTTCGGCATCTACGACGACAGTCAATTGATCGCGCTGGCAGGCGAACGGATGGATTTGCCCGGCTACCGCGAGGTGAGCGGCGTTTGCACGCATCCGAATTATCGCGGCAAAGGCTATGCGCGCCTGCTGGTCAGCCACATCTGCGTGCAGAACGAAGCGCGCGGCACTAT
>DASZXN010000022.1:0-2571 GCA_035545875.1 Phototrophicaceae bacterium | reverse complement strand
TGCAGCCTGACCGCGCGTCCGGTCGCTTCGATGCCCGACCAGGTGCCTTTGTGCGTCCCGGTCATCATGGCGATCTCGATGACACCCTGCGGCCCGATCACGATGTCCTGCAAATCGAAATGCACGTCGGGGAATGCGCCGAGGAAGGTCAGATAAAAAGTGCGCGCGCCGTCGTGACCTTCCCAGCGCTGACCCGTCGGTACAACCTCGTATACACAGTCCGGCGCGAGCGTAGCGATCAGGCCGTTCAGGTCGCGCGCATCCTCGGCCTTCGAGTGGCTGATCCAGAGCGCGCGAATCTGCTGGTAGAGTTCAGGCGTGATTTCCCAGGCGAGGCGCTCGCGAATGGGGGCTTCAGACGACATAAGCGTGACTCCCAAATATTTCGGCAAAGTTTAACAACGCGCTCAATCAACTGCAATCCTGCATTTGTGATATAATTACAAATAGAATGAATGGAGGAGCAGATATGATTAATCTTGAACGTATTCAACAACTGCTCACCGAAGACACTCGCCCTACCTTATCAATCTATCTCGACGTGGATGAAGCGAAGCCGGAAAATCAGGCGGCGCAGCCTGCGTGGAAAATTTTTCTAAAAGATGCCATCCATGAAGCTGAGGTAAAGGTCACGAAGAGCGAAGGCTGGCGCAAGCTCAAACAGCGCCTTGATGATTATTTCGACGGTTACAGCCCACAGGCCAAAGGACTGGTCGTATTCTTCACGTCGGAAAATGAGCAGGCATATGAGCTACCTGTGCCTGTGAACTCGCGCTGGCACTATGGCAAGCCGCTGATCGCGCCGCTGCTTTGGGCGATTGACGCGTATGAGCCGTACCTGATCGTCCGGGTTGATCGGGAGAAGGCCGAGGTGCTTACGGCGCATCTGGGCGACACCGTTTATGAGTTCGAGGAAGCGATTCTGGAAGCGCCGCCGCTGCCCGTGATCGAGGGCGCACGTGGTTTGACGCAGGGCAGCGCCCGTGAATCGGTTCAGAATATGATCAACGAGCATATCGCCCAGTTTCATCGTCAGGTCGTCGATCACCTTGAAACGCAGGTCAAGAAACAGCCGCACATTCGCATCATGATCAGCGGTGAGGAGCAGTCAGCGCACGCGGTGCGCAATCTGCTGCCAGAGCGTTTGGCTGGGTCGGTCATCGAGGTGAAACCGCTCCCGATGTACCTGAGCGAGCGGCAGGTGTTCGATCACCTGCTGCCGGACGCGCTCGCGTACGAACGCGCTCAGGAGTTGAATCGGGTGCAGCAGGTGATCGATTTCGCCAAAGCAGGCGGACGCGGCGCGCTTGGACGGAAAGATGTCGAACTGGCGCTGCAAATGCGGCGTGTCGAGACTCTGCTGCTGCCCTGGCCGACTACCGATGAGGTTGAGGCCAATGAACTGTCCGAGCGGGCATTTGCATCGGGCGGCAAGGTCGAATGGGTGCGTGGCGCGGCGGCAGATCGACTCAATCAGGAAGGCGGCGTCGCTGCTCGACTCTATTACACCATCGAGCCGTCATAATCCTGAGCAGCCGGAAAAGTCGGGTATGGCAAGCTGCTGAGTTGAGGGGCGCGATTTGCGCCCCTTTTTGTTGGGGCAATACAACGCGAAAATTCCAACTTGAGGTAAGATATTGGTTTCAATTTCGCACGAAAACGGAAATGCGCGTAGGATAACAGGCTGATTTCAAAAGGCGACAATCGCGTTATAACTATTCAGAGAGTTTGCGCAGTAACTTTTCGGAGCATGAGTTTATGACCGCATTGAAACGATGGTGGCCGATGCTGCTGGCGCTGGCGCTGCTAACGCTGGCGACTGCGCCCCTGTTGACACAGGTGAGTGCCCAGAGCGGAAACTTGCTGCAAGACCCCGGCTTTGAAGGTACCTACGTCAACCGGGGGCGCTCGACCCTCAATACACCGCAAAACTGGCCGATTTGGTTGCAGGATGGGCCGCACAACTACGACTGGCAGAATCGCGCCGATAAAGTCTTCGCTTTCCCACACAATAACGCGCCGGAGGTTCACTCCGGCACAGAATCGCTGCACATCAATGGTGGCTACGTCACCTTTACGGCGGCAGTCTATCAGCAGGTTTCCGTTCCTGCCGGAACGAACCTGACCGGGAGCATCTGGGCGCGCCTGCACACCTGTGATCTGCCGCCCAATAGTGGCACCTGTGGCTCGGCAGTCGAATCCGGCGCTTACGTCAAGGTGGGCATTGATCCCAATGGCGGGACAGATGCCAACAGCCCGTCGATTGTCTGGTCGGCCAACTGGTCGCCGCACGATACCTGGCAGCAGGGTACGGTTACGGCGACTTCTGCCGCTGGCACGGTGACGCTGTTCGCTTACGTAACCCAGCAGTGGCCGTCCGACCTGAACAATGTCTGGTTCGACGATGCGTATCTGGGAACGGGCGGCGCAGGCGGTTTCGCGCCCGGCCAGGCGACAGCAGTGCCGACGGCGCGGCCTGTCCCGACGGCGTTCGTAGCGGTTGTCCAGCCGCCGCGACCGGATGGCTCGATTGTGCACACCGTCCAGCCCGGCGACACGCTGACGGGTATT
>DASZXN010000021.1:0-18328 GCA_035545875.1 Phototrophicaceae bacterium | reverse complement strand
TGGTCGGCCTGTGCCTCGATACGGGGCACTGGCACTACATGGGTGGCGATGCGGTCAAGGCCGTCAAGGAGTATGGCGAGCGCGTCCGCTATCTGCACCTCAAGGACTGCGATCCGAGCATCCGCGAACTGGCCGTGAAGGAACAGATGGATTACTTCGCCGCCGTCGCCGCCGGAGTTTTCTGTGAACTGGGGCACGGAAATGTCGATTTCCGCACGCTGATTGGTGATGTCGAGTCGCTTGGTTATGAGGGCTGGGCGATTGTCGAGCAGGACATTCTCACCGACGACCCCGACGCACCGCGTCAGAGCGCACGCCGGAATCGGGAATATCTGCGCAGTTTGGGGCTATAAATTCCCCTCTATCCCCGACCCTTGCGCGCGAACAAGTTCGCGCTGCGCACGCGGGAGCAAGGGAGAAGCACGGGTGATGGGTCATTTTGGGCATTATCTGAATCGGCACGGTTTGGTATGTGGGGGCGTTGCATGGAACGCCCCCACATATTCACGTCGTAACATCATTGAGAGCGTCGAAACCCGCCGCGATTCTCACCCTGCCGTTTCAATCGCAACCTGTCCTTCAGGCGCGACCCGCACCTGCCGTCGACTCTGCGACACGTTGACGACGATTACGGCGATGATGATAATTGCGGCGGCGATCAGCGTGCGCGGCGTCACCGCTTCACCTGCCAGCAGCCAACCGAGCAGCACCGCGAAGACCGGATTGACGTAGGCATAGGTCGCCACAATCGCGGGTTTGCTCACCCGAATCAGCCACATATAGGCACTGAAGGTAAAGACCGACGAGACAATCGCCAGATAGCCCAACCCTAACAGCGAAAGCGGCGCAATCTGCGCCACGTGGAGCGCGGCGGGTTCGCCGACCAGAATGCTCAGGATATACTGAAATGTGCCGCCGCAGAGCAGTTCCATCCCGTTCGCCTGCGCCGCCGACTGCGGCAGCGGCGCGGATTTGGAGTAGAGCGACCCGAATGCCCAGGCCAACGAACCGATCAGCAGCGCTACCACGCCCACCGGATTAACGGTCGTCGCGTCGGTGTCTGCCAGCAGAATGATGCCGATAAAGCCGATGACGATCCCGGCAATCACCACGCCGCCGGGATATTTCCCGCCGGGCTTCAACCAGAGCAGCAGCACCATCCACATCGGCAGCGTAGCGATCAAGACCGCCGCGATCCCGGTCGGAACGCCGTGCCCTTCCGACCAGACAATCGAGCCGTTATTGACCAGAAACAGGAAAAAACCAATAATCGCCGCCGAACGCCACTGCTTCAGGCTCGGCCACGCTGCGCCGCGCAGTTTGGCAAAGCTGAACAGGATCACGCCTGCCGCAAAAAAGCGCGTCCCGGTCATCATGAAGGGTGGAATAGTCTGGATCGCAAAATGGATGGCGAGATACGTCGATCCCCAGACGGTGTAAATCATGGCGAACGCCAGCAGCAGCAGCCAGCGGGCTGGACGGTTCGGAGCAGTCAAGCGTTGAACTCCCGGTTGTGAAAAATGGCGCAGGACGCGCACCGATACATTCTAATGCCAACCGAGCCAGCGGCGATGATACCAAAGCCGTCCATGCCACCGGATTAGAAAGCCGCGACTGCCGGAATCACCTCTTTCGCCAGCGTTTCGAGCGGACGCATCTCGTAGACGTTCGGGACGATCACCATCATATGCGTGAAGCCGAGCTTGCTTAAGCGCTCACACTGATCGATGATGTCTTTGCTCGATTGGCTGCGCAGATCAGCCCGTCCGGTCAGCGTGAGTTCAATTTCCTTGAAATCGCGCCCGACATCATCACAGTGCTGCTTGAGCACGTCGAGCTTATGCTGAAGCGACGCCATGTCCTGAAAGGCAAACAGATTGCAGGCGTCCGCGTACTGCGCGACCATCCGCAGCGTCTTTTTCTCGCCACCGCCGCCGATCAGAATAGGGGGATGCGGCTGGCTGACGGGCAGCGGATTGTTGATCGGCTGCGCCAACGGATAATACTTGCCCGGATAGGGCCTGACCTCGCCTGACCACATCTGTTGAGCGATTTGCAGCGTCTCTTCCAGCCGCTCGAAGCGCTCAACCAGCGGCGGGAACGGAATGCCCAACCCACGCGCTTCAAATTCGTTCCAGGCCGCGCCGATGCCGAGATAAGCCCGCCCGCCCGACAGCACGTCGAGGGTCGTCACCGACTTGATCAGGATGCCGGGATGTCGATAAACCACGCCCGTGACCAGCGTCAGCAGCTTGAGCTTCTGCGTGATAGCTGCGACGTAGTTGAGCACCGAGTAACCTTCGAGCATGTTCTCTTCCGGCTGCCCGACGACGCCGATCTGGAAGAAGTGATCCATCGGGCTGAAGCTGTAAAAGCCGTTGTCGTCGATGTACTGTGCCACGTCTTTGACCGCCGAACGAAGATCGCCGTTCGCAGGATCAAAGCTGCTCAAATGCAGACCGATTTTCATGGTAGATGCCCTTCCTGATTGAATTATTCTTTAGCCGACTGAAGAAATGAGCAGAACTTAGGTCGCGCTGGTCAGGTTCTCGCGCATTTGCAGAACGAGGCGGCGCAGCAGCATTCGTTCTTCTGCGGTCATGTGCGCGAACACCTGAGCTTCAATTTCCTGCCACACCTGCTTAACGGGCTGTTCCAGCCCACGTCCCTGCTCGGTCAGGTAGATGCGGTTGGCGCGCGCGTCGTCGGGGTCGGGCTGACGGCGCAGAAATCCGGCATTTTCCATGCGCTCAACCGCTTTGCTGACCGTCGCCGCTTCCACGCCGAGCCGTCGCGTCAGTTCGGCTTGCGGTAATCCGTCCTCGTCCCAAAGCTGACGCAGCAGCATATCCTGGCTTTCGTAGAGGTTGAAGGCGCTTAACCGGGTGTTGAGGAGGTAGAAATAGCCCTTGTACAACTTGAGCAGGTTGTAGCCGAGGGTCTCTCTGAAATCGTCCATCATCCCTGCGTATTTATTCAGCCGACTGAATAATTATCTTCCGTTCAGAGGCGCTTGTCAAGCACCTAAGCAAATCAGGAGTGGTAAAGAACGAGGACGAGGTTCATTCGGGTGAGGCGTGCCTCGCCCCTTCAGCCCCTCGGAACTTCCCATTCCCAGCAAATCATGAACCCCTCAGCAGACCATAACAAAAGGCGTTATAATACCCGGTACATCGTCCACCACTATTGAGCAACCAATGGCATTGATCGAATTACTCAAGCGTGACGCGGCCTCGCTGCGCACGTTTTTACGCACGCGCAATTCCGAGAACACGACTCTGCTGATTCTGGCGGTGGCGGTTGGCATCGCCAGCGCGCTCGGCGTTTGGCTGTTCGATCAGGCGATTAACTTCTTCCAATCCTTGTTCGTGGATCAATTTGCCCACAACTGGCTCGCGCCAATTTTGGGCGCGGCGGCGCTGATTTTCACACTGGCGCTGGCGGGGGTGATCGTCGGCTGGGTCATGGAGCGCTTCATCGGCGAAGAACGTCATCACGGCGTCGCCGGAATTATGCAGGCGGAAGCGCTCGGCGGCGGTCGGCTGCGCTATAACCGAATGCCGATCAAGGCGCTGGCTTCGGCGCTCTCGCTCGGCGCAGGCGCATCGGTTGGCCCCGAAGACCCCAGCGTGCAAATCGGCGCGAACCTCGGCTCGTTCTTCGGGCAAAAGCTGCACCTGAGCGACGAGCGCGTGCGTCTGCTGGTCGCGGCAGGCGGCGGATCGGCAATCGCGGCAGTCTTTCACGCGCCGATTGCGGGCGTGTTCTTCGCCATCGAGGTGATTCTCAACGGCGAGTTCGCCACCAGTTCGTTCGGCGTGGTCGTACTGGCCTGCGTCGTCTCGTCGGTCGTGACGCAGGCGATCAGCGGCAGCGAAGCCGAGTTCGGCTCGCTCACCTATACACTCGGCGCGTTGTGGGAAATGCCGCTGTTCGTGCTGCTCGGCCTGCTGCTCGCGCCCGTCTGCGTGATCTTCATGCGCACCGTCTACTGGCAGCACGATCTATGGCACGAGTACGCCCATCGTCTGCCGCGCCCCTTAAGGACGGCGCTGGCGGGCGCGCTGGTGGCGGTCGTCGGCATCTTCCTGCCGCAAATTCTCAGCACCGGGCGCACAACCATGATGGAAGTGTTGAACGCGCCGGGCTTTGAATACGGGGTCGCGCTGCTGGTGGTCTTGGGCGCAGTCAAGATCATCATGACGGCGATCAGCATGGCGGGCGGCTTCGTTGGCGGGATTTTCGCGCCCTCGCTGTTCGTGGGCATCATGCTCGGCGGCGCGTTCGGGCGGATCGTTACGGCAGTCATTCCGGTCGGCAACGTCAGCGATCCACGCACTTACGCGATTGCGGGGATGGCGGCGGTCATGTCGGGGGTGGTGCGCGCGCCGATCACGGCGATTATGCTGGTGTTCGAGATCACCGACGATTATCGTTTAATTCTGCCGATCATGCTGGCGTCAGTGGTGTGCGTTTACGTCGCCGAGAAGTTCGAGCCGGACGGAATGTACGCTTACGGGCTGGCGCGCGCCGGAATCCGCCTGAAGCAGACGCGCGACATCGATCTGATGCAAAGCCTATCGGTGCGCGAGGCGATGATCACGCCTGCGCCGAGCATCCAGCGCGATCAGCCCATGTCAGCGCTGCGCAGCGGTCTGCGCGATCAGAAAGCGCACGGGCTGGTTGTGGTCGATGAACAAAATCATCTGGTCGGGATTGCCACGCTCTCGGATTTGCGCCGCGCTTTCGACAGCGGGGTCACCGAGGGCAAGGTTGAGGACATCGCCGTCAAGGACGTGATCACGACCACGCCGGACGAGCCGTTGTGGACGGCGGTGCGCAACATGGGACAGCGCGGCATCGAGCGTCTGCCGGTGATCGACCCGGCGACGAAAACGGTCATCGGGGTGCTGTCGCGCAACAGCATCATGCGCGCCTACAATCAGGCGATCATGCGCAAGATCGAGCAGCAGCACAGCGAGGAACAGGCGCGCTTGCAAGCCCTGACCGGGGCGCACGTGGTCGATTATCTGGTGCGACCGGGCGCGGAGATCGTGGGCAAGAAAATCAAGGAAGTCAAGTGGCCGCCGGAAAGCACGGTCGCGGCGATTCGGCGCGGCGAGCGGCTGATCGTCCCACACGGCGACACCGATGTCAAGCTGTGGGACACGCTGACGGTCGTCAGTGACCCGGCGAGCGACACCGCGCTGGCGCGGCTGGTTGGTCAGCCACAGCAGCGGGCAGAGCGCGAGCAGGTGTAGACGCCGTTCAGTCGATGACTTTGCGCAGCGTCAGCGAAACGCGGCGCTGGCGCTCGATCACCTGTCCCTCGAACAGATCGCGTTTACGCGCGGCAATCCCATGTTTCCATTCGTAGCGCGCTTCGCCCCGCATTATCAGCAAACTCCCCGGCTGAAGGAGAACGTGGCGTACCTCGGCTTCACGCTTGAGCGGCGTGTAATCCATCACACAGGGCGAGCCGAGGCTGATCGAGAGGATCGTATCCGCAAAGCAAGGCACGCAGTCCACGTGCGGCGCGATGCCCTGCCCCGGCTGATACTCATTGACGATCACTTGATCGGGCAGGGCGGGCGCGAAGCCATCGGCGTGCAGTCGTTCCGCCAGTGACTGCGCCCAATCGGGCAGCGCGCCGAGATACATCGACGGATCGAGCTGGCGCTTCTTGTAGTTGTAGACGTAGCCGAAATGCTGCACGCGCCGCTTGAGATCAGTCAGCCAAACGCCCTGATCGACAATGGCGAGCAGTTGTGTTTGTTCGTCTGCGGAGAGATAGTTCGAAATGAGCGTCAGACCTGCAATCGCGTCCATGAGTCACTCCTCGATAAGCGGGTCTTTGTATGCAGGGAAGCAGCATGGGTGTGAAACCTGTCTCGGCGTTCGCCCATAGGTAAGTGCTTCGTGCAATCGATATAATTTCCGCGCAATCGTTATTTCCTTGTCCGAATGGGGGATATATGGCTGTGGTGCTTGTCGAAGAACGACCGGATACAGCGGACGCGATGCAGTTGATCGCCGAATTGGAGGCGATCCTGCAACCCAATTATCCGCCGGAAAGTCGGCACGGCTTCAGCGTCGAAAAGCTGCTGAGTCAGGGGGTCGCGTTCTTTGTCATCCGAGTAGACGGTGTTCCGGCGGCATGTGGCGGCGTCAAGCTGTATGGCAGCGACTACGGCGAAGTCAAGCGGATGTACGTCCGCCCACAGTTTCGCGGCGCAGGGTTAGCTCGCATGATGCTCGATCACCTCGCGGCTTACACCCAGCAGCACAACATCAGCCTGCTGCGGCTGGAAACGGGGATTCATCAACAGGAAGCGATCAAGCTCTATGAGCGTTACGGCTTCCAGCGCATTCCGCCCTTTGGCGACTATTTTGAAGACCCGGTGAGCCTGTGCTACGAGAAACAACTCGCGCTCTAAAGGACAAAGATTCAACGCAAAGACGCAAAGACAAAAATCGGGCGAGGCGTGCCTCGCCCCTACAGCGTCCAGTTCAGCCGCTGTTTGACCTCACCCCCGACCCCGCCCCGGTTTCAGGCAGGGGAGAAACGCGGGGATCAGGGGGCGGAATTGGGTCGAAATGAGCGCCAAAAACCTTAAATTACCTGAATTTCGGATAGCAAATTTTGAGGAAGGTTTTTGTAGGGGCACGACATGTCGTGCCCCTACGGACAGACCCTATCCGAAACTGAGGTTAAATTGATGCGCATGGGCGAGGCGTGCCTCGCCCCTACAGCGTCCGGTGAGGGATTACTGCCGACGCTCGCCGGCCAGATCAACCGCGTCGAGCAGTTTTTGCAGGCCGGGGAGCAAATCGCCCCCTTCGAGATGCAGATGGATCACGCGGCGGCCTTTGCTTTGCAGCGCTTCGAGATCGCCCGCCGCCTGCGCCGCTTCGAGCACGCCGAAGGTATAGGGCGCGTCCGGGATCGAGATGTCGCTCGAATGGTCGCAGGTGATCTGGAAATAGATGCCGTTGTTCGCGCCACCCTTGTGCAGTTGCCCGGTGCTGTGCAGGAAGCGCGGCCCGTAGCCAAGCGTGATGGCGCGGCGCGTGACGTGGCGCATCCGGCGGCGAATTTCTTCGAGCTTGTCGTCGATTTCGCGCGCCTGCGGCAGATAGGCCAGCAGCGCGAAGTAATCGCCCGCCAACGATGCGTTGATCTGCGCTGCCAGAACCCCGCTAAACGTGTTGTGCTGGTACTGATGCTGCGTGCAGAGATCGTAAAGCACCTGCGCCATCTTTTCGTCCGCGAAGATCGTCGCGGCCTCCGAGACGACCAGCGGCCTGGTCTCCGGCAGCTTGCCATTCTGCTTGTAGAAATCGAGCAGACGGCTGGTGTTGGTTTTGCTCTCGGTGACGTTCGGCTCATCGAACGGGTTGATGCCGAGCAGCTTGCCCGCAATCGCCGTCGCGTACTCCCAACGGAAAAACTCGCCACCCAGCGCGTACACGTCGTCCAGATGGAGGGTCACGCACGGCTGCCCCGCCTGCTGAAGCATGGTGAGGCCCGCGTCCATTTCAGCGTTGTCGTCGTCTTTGACGCGCAGGTAGATGAACATGCGATCCGTCGAATAGTCGTGGGGCTTGCCGACCGTCGCGCCGACCACCGGGACGAGTCCCTTGCCCTCTTTGCCTGTGCTTTCGGCGATCAACTGCTCGACCCACTGCCCGAAGGCGGCAATCGAGGGGCTGGTTTGCAGCGAGACCTTATCCTGCCCGCCAGCCGCGAGCGCGCCCATGATCGCGCCAAGCCACAGACCGGGGTGATCGGTCGCGCTGATGCTCGCGCCGCAGGCCGACATCATCCGTTCGGCGCTCGCCCACAGCCGCTTGAGATCGACGCCCATCAGCGCCGCTGGGACGAGGCCGACGTAGCTCAAGGCGCTGTAGCGCCCGCCGATGTCCGCCGGGTTAAGGAATACGTTGGCAAAACCCTTGTCCTTCGCTTCTTTTTCGAGCACGCTGCCCGCGTCGGTGATGGCGATGAACTGCGCGCCCTTGCCGCCCGTTTTTTCATAGAAATATTTGTAGAACGACCAGGTTTCGAGCGTGCCGCCCGATTTGCTCGACACGATAAAAAGCGTGTGATCGAGGTCAATCGCCGCTTCAAGCGTCTGGATGTTGACCGGATCGGTGCTGTCGAGCATCAAAAACTGCGGTCGCCCGCCGATTTGCCCAAAGGTCTTGCTGATGACTTCGGACGCGAGGCTGCTGCCGCCCATACCGAGCAGCACCACGAATTTGAGGTCAAAAGCGAATGTGCGCGTTTGCAGATCGATCAGGCGCTGCAAATCAATCGTCTTGGTTACGTCAAGCCAGCCGAGTCGATTGCGAATCCGCGCGGCGATCTGCGGGTGATCCTTCCAGACGTTGGCGTCATGTTCCCAGATGCGTGCGTTGATCTTGTGGTAGTCCAAATCCTTGATCGCCGCCTGCACCTGCGCCATATGCACGCCGAGCGCGACTTCCTGCTGCTTGATCACGCCGGTTTTGAGGACGGCGCGCTTGGCATCGACTTCTTCGATCAGCTTCTCGAACGACTCGATAAAGGCATCGACGCCATCGACCTGAAGCTGATGCGTCACGTCGTCCAGATTGACGCCGACCTCGGCCAGCATGTCGAGCGACTGCTGTGATTCATCGACAGCCTGTTCGAGCGTTTCGCCAATCGAGCCGTGATCCTTGAACAGCTTGAGCGTTTCCGGCGGCAGCGTGTTGACGGTATCGCGCCCGATCAGGTGATCGACGTACATCGTGTCGGAATAGGCCGCGTTTTTGGTGCTGGTCGATGCCCAGAGCACGCGCTGAACCATCGCGCCCGCGTCGTGCAGTTCGGCAAAGCGCTGGCCGTAGAAAATCTGCTTGAAATGCCGGTAGGCGACCTTCGCGTTGGCAATCGCCGTCCGCCCCTTGAGCTTGTTATTCAGCGAGACGCGCCCCAGATCGCCGCGCGTTTGCGCCGCGCGAATGTTGTTGTCGAGCATCCGATCCACCGCCACGTCGATGCGGCTGAGGAAGAAGCTCGCCACCGATGCGATCCTGCTGATGTCGCCTCCGGCGGCTTTACGGCGCTCCAGCCCGCGAATATACGCTTCAGCGACTTGCAGATAGTTGGCGATGCCGAAGATCAGCGTCACGTTGACGTTGACGCCCGCCGCAATCGCCTCCTCAATCGCTGGGAGGCCAGCCTCGGTCGCCGGAATTTTGATCATGACGTTGGGACGGTTGAGCAGCCTGAACAGGCGCAGCGCCTCGGCAGCCGTCGATTTCGTATCGTTGGCGAGCAGCGGCGAGACTTCGAGGCTGACGTAACCGTCGCGCCCGCCCGTGCGATCATAGACCGGGCGGAACAGGTCGGCGGCGTGCTGAATATCCTCGACGGCAAGCTGCTCGAACGCGGCATTCGCATCGAGATCGAGCATGTGCTGAAGCGCGGCATCGTAATCGTCCGAGCCGCCAATTGCCTTCTGGAAAATCGTGGGATTCGAAGTAACGCCGACCACCCCGTCATTGTCGATCAGGCGCTGAAGATCGCCGTTTTCGATGGTGCTGCGGCGGATAAAGTCTAGCCAGATGCTTTGCCCGTACTGCTGCACGTCTACAGGGGGATTGCCGGCCATGAGACTGCTCCTCTTAACGGGTAATTTTTACAGGGACAATTATAGCTTCCGCACGAGGCAGGTGCTATCGCGGGACAGCCGAGCGGCAACCAATATAACATGATCTGAACAGTCTCGAAATTATTCGCCGCGCGCTTCAATCGCCTGGACTTTGCCGAAGCGCCGAACGTGGCGTTCTTCGCTGCTCGGCTGGGCGGCGATAAACGCGTCAGCCAGTTCTTCGGCGGTGGTCGGGCCGATGATCCGCGCGCCGACGCAGAGAATGTTCATGCGATCATGCTCGACGCCCTGATGGGCGCTGTAGTGATCGTGGCAGACGGCGCAGTACACGCCTTTGATCTTGTTGGCGGCAATCGACGCGCCGACGCCGCTCCCGCAGGCCAGAATCCCGCGTTCGGCCTTGCCATCGCGGACGGCGATGCCGAGCGCTTCGGCGAAATCGGGATAGTCGTCGGGCAGTTCAGGGTGATTGGTGCCCAGGTCGAGGACTTCGTGTCCCTGCTTACGCAAATATTCGACGAGATGTTGTTTGAGCGGGTAGCCCGCGTGATCGGCGGCGAGCGCGATTTTCATAAACACAACTCCTTCTTATACGCCGAGTTTGGCTCGTCGGCGCGAATTTAAATGGCAATTTTAGGCTTCAATTCATGCCTCGTAGTGTATCACGACTTTGTGACAGATGGCACGAATCAAAAGGGCGCACAGCCGTGCGCCCTAGATATTAGCCGTTTAACTCATTGTCGTCGCTTGCCCCGCCCGACGTTCAAAACGTCGGGCTACGAAACCCAAGCCTACTGAAACAGGCTGATAAACCCGTTCACCTAATTTACCAGCCGACTTCAGTCGGCTTAGGCTTTTTAGCCGGAGGCTTCGAGCCTCCGGCGCTGTAAATCGTGAGCGTTACTGCATCGCCAGCTTCGCCGCCGCGACGACCGCATCGGGCGTGAGGCCGTATTCCTGATAAATCTTCTGATAGGGGGCGCTCGCGCCGAACTTATCGACGCCGATGGTGATGCCGTTCGTGCCGACCCACTTCTGCCAGCCGAGCGTCACGCCCGCCTCGATACTCACGCGCGCGGTGACGTTCGGCGGCAGCACCGAGTCGCGGTATTCCTGCGGCTGCGCCTCGAACAGTTCCCAGCACGGCAGCGAGACGACGCGCGCCTTGACTCCCTGCTCCCGGAGCTTCTTGGCGGCGTCGAAAGCAATCGAGACTTCGCTGCCCGTGCCCATCAGGATCACCTGCGGCTCGCCGTCGCTGTCGCTGAGGATGTAGCCGCCTTTGGTCACGCCCTCGTGGAGCAGATCCAGCCCCCCCTTGACGGTGCTGCCGTCGAACACGGGCACGTTCTGGCGCGTGAAGATCAACACGGCGGGCGTTTCGAGCTGCATCGCCGCCCACCACGCCGCCGCCGATTCGTTGGCGTCAGCCGGACGGAACACGTGCAGGCCGGGGATCAGCCGCAGCGACATGACGTGCTCGACGGATTGGTGCGTCGGGCCATCTTCGCCGAGGCCGATGCTGTCGTGCGTGAAGACGTAGAGCGTCGGGATTTTCATGAGCGCGCCGAGCCGGATGGTCGGGCGCATGTAGTCGCTGAAGGTCAGGAAAGTCGCGGTATAGGGCTTGATAATGCCGCCGTGCCGCGCCAGCCCGTTGACAATCGCGCCCATGCCATGCTCGCGCACGCCAAAGCGAAGGTTGCGCTCGGCGGGATCGTCCGCGCCCGTGTTCGGGAAGCCCTTGATCAGCGTGCGCGTGCTGCCCGCCAGATCAGCATCGCCGCCGATCATGGTCGGGACGTGCCTGGCAATCGCGTTGAGCGCCTCGCCTGACGCGACACGAGTCGCAATCGGCTTATCGGCCTTGTAGTTCGGCAAATCGGAGTCCCAGCCATCCGGGAGCTTGCCTGCCCAGGCGCGATCCCAGTCGGCGGACAGATCGGGGAAGGCTTTGCGCCACGCCGCCAGCTTATCGTTCCACTCGGCCTCCCACTTCCCGCCGCGATCAATCGCTTCGCGGAAGTGTTCGAGCGCTTCGCCGGGGACGTAGAAGTCTTCCTGCGGCCAGCCGTAAAAATCCTTGACCAGCCGCACTTCGTCCGCGCCGAGCGGTGAGCCGTGTGCCTCGTTGGTGCCGCCCTTGTTCGGGCTGCCGTAGCCGATGATCGTTTTGATGATGATCAGCGACGGTTTCTCGCGGACTTCCTTCGCCGTCGCTATCGCGCGGCTGATTGCCTCAACGTCGTTGCCGTCATCGACCTGCTGGACGTGCCAGTGATAGGCTTCGAAGCGCTTGCCCACGTCCTCGGTGAAAATCATGCTGGCCGAGCCGTCAAGCGTTACGTCGTTGCTGTCGTAGAGATAGGTCAGCTTGCCCAAGCCCCAGTGTCCCGCCAGCGACGCCGCTTCGGAACTCACGCCTTCCATGAGGTCGCCGTCACCGACGAGCGCATAGGTATAGTGATCAACGATCTCGTGACCGGGACGGTTGAAATACTTAGCGAGGAAGCGCTCCGCCAGTGCCATACCGACGGCGTTTCCCGCGCCCTGACCGAGCGGCCCGGTCGTGACTTCGACGCCGGGAGTCACGCCATATTCGGGATGTCCAGGCGTGATGCTGTCCCACTGGCGAAAATTCCTGAGGTCGTCGAGCGACACGTCGAAGCCGGTCAGGTAGAGCAGCGAATAGAGCAGCATCGAGCCATGCCCGGCGCTCAGAATGAAGCGGTCGCGGTTCGCCCAGTTCGGGTTACGCGGGTTGAAATGTAAATGACGCATCCAGAGCGCGTAGGCCATCGGCGCAGCGCCCATCGGCAGGCCAGGATGACCGCTGTTCGCTTTCTGAACAGCGTCAATCGAGAGGGTGCGAATGGTGTTGATGGCGAGGGTTTGCAGGTCGGCTGGCAAAGCTTTCTCTCCTGATTACACTGACCACGTTACCAGAATTATAACACACCGATGTCTGTCTGCGTCCGTAATTTCACGCAAGCTCTAAGCCTAAATTCACGCCGCTCAGGGTACAATAGATTTGTACAGAAATTCACAGGATGGACGCGCTTAGAGGGCAAGCGTTTGGGGATTTATCTTTTAGCCGGGGCAGGGATCATTTTCGCGCTGATCTTCGCCCTCAACAATCTGGTCAAGACGCTTTTACGCCGAGGGCAGATCGGCTTTCTCGATCTTCTGCTGACGTTTATGACCACGCTGGTGCTGCTGGCCGCGCTGATCGCCGGACAGCCCGACGCGCTCGTCAGCCGAGCGGCGCTGCTGAGTGGTGCAGCCTTGAGCCTCTTCAGCCTGCTGATCCTGCTGCTGGAGGTCTTTCGCGCCCAGCGGCTCAAGGGATCGCGCGGGCTGCTGGGGATGTACAGCGGCCTGCTGCTGATGCTGGCTTCGTTCGGCGTGCCGATCATCGGCAGTCAGTTCGAGCGGCAGACGCAAGCCGCCAGCGCGCCCACCAGCATCGCCTTCGCGCTGACCGAACCTGTCATCCCGACCGACAGCTTCGTCGTAACCGATATGGATACACCTGAGCAAACCGAAGCGCTCGATTCGACGGACACGTCAGCGCCTACTGAAGCCGCTCATAACGCCGCAACGCCGATCTCTACGCCCACGCCGTCGCTGACGCTGTTCGTTTACAGCACGCGCACGCCCACGCCGATCCCGACGCTGCCGACGCCCTGTGTCGCCTCGGTGCAGTATAACCTGCGCCTGCGCTCCGCGCCGAATACGAGTTCGGACACGCTGGCGACCATCCCCTACAGCACGTCGATTGAACTGTATGGCAAGGGAACAATCAGCGCGACGGCTGTCCCCGGCGGTCAAGAGTCGCGCTGGTGGTACACGACCTATCAAAGCGAGCAGGGCTGGGTCGATGGGCAGTATTTGCTCGTGAGTTCCGCCTGTGATGATCTGCCTGTCAAGGATGTACCCTGATCGGCTTCGGCAGATCGCTCACCTACGGGCCGATATAGGTCAAGTAAGTCGTGATCACGACACTACAGTTATTAGCCCGGAGTTTGGTGGCGTAGACCAAATACATTTCCGTTGACGACTGCACGTAGAGGGCAATTACATCGCTGACCGAATTGGGAGTGATGTACGGGAGATCAATGTAGCTATAGATGCCCGGCGCGCTGCGCTTGTAGGTCGGGTCTCCACCACCAAAAGCAAGCATCGTCCCGTTATTCTCAACCGTAAGCTGGGTCGTGGTTGCGAAACCGTTCGACAGACCACAGCCCGTCTGAAGGGAGGCACTTTCTGACCAGGTTCCTGAGAGCGGCACCGCATCGACCGCAGCGAAGCCGGTTGCTTCGGGGGTGACTGCGAGCGGCATGGGGGTCGCGGCGGCGGTTGCTTCGGCAGTGATTTCGGCAGTCACCGGGATCACGGCGGCAGTCGCGGCGACGGTTGCTTCAGGCGTCACGACCAGTCCGGGGATGCTGACCGGGATCGGCAGCAGCGTGGTCGGCAAGGCCGCCAGCATCGTTGGATCATAGGGCTGCGTCCCATTGGGAAGTCCCGCGACGAGGCCGTTGGCATCGAGCGGCACGCTGACGGAACTACCGGCGGGCACAGGCACGGCGAAGCCATTGACTGTCACGGTCACATTGCCTTCGATCACGCTGACGGTCATGAAACCGTTGGGCTGCGCCTGCACAAACACCGTCGAGCCGAGTGTGAGTTCAGCGCCATTGACCATCAGCGTTACCCGCTGATTAGCGGGCGATTGCAGCAGTATCCCGTCCGGCGGCACAGCCGAACACGGCGTATTGCCGAGGCCGCTCTTGAAGTAAAACGCCTGCATGGGGCCAAACGTCAGCGCGGGCGCACTAGGATCAACCACCGCGAGCGTGGTCAGATCGCCAGCGCCACGCAGCAGCGTCGCCTGTACCCAACCTTCGCCACCACCATCAGGAAGCTGAATCCGCAGCCACGAGCTATCCACGATCCGACCGTCTGCTACGACCGCCGTTCCACCTTTCAGGGTCGTGACGACTTTGCTCCGGGATGTTGGATCGGAGCGGACATTCGCGCTGCTCTTGGTCGTCAGCGCGAGCGTCGGGTAAGCGTTGTCGATCTCGACATTGCCGAACATGACGAAGGTGACGTTCTGCCCCGGCAGCGCATCCGGCAGATTGGCCTGAATCTTCATCAGCGCCACGCCCCAGGACTTGGCGCTCACGTCGAACGAGGACAGTTGCAAGGATTTACGTCCGGTAACCTCGGCCAGCTCGCCAATTGCGTCGAACTTGGGCGGCGTCACGTCCGCCTGAAACTGGGTTTGCAGCGTGAAGTTGCCATAACAGGCTTGGTTACGCCCGATCCCGGCGCACGCGCCGCTGGTGGCTTGCAGCGCGTCCTTGACAATATCAGGACAGGTCGCCGTTGATTGCGCGACAACGATGGACACCGCGCCAAGCAGAACGATCAGCACAGCAAAGATACTTTTGCGCACAGGCTTCATTATTTTCTCGAATGATCCATTGACATCTAGAACTGTACTGCCAGATCGCCGTGTTGTGCCATGTGAAAACCATTGTCAGGCGGCGCACAAAATGAATTTGTCTACGCAAAATTACGGCGCGGAGTTACCTAGACCTTTGACCGACGCACAGCCGAGCTACCCGCGCTATGCTGATCCCATATCACGGGTAAAGGAGCGCAAGCAATGGACGTTGGGCTGAAGGATGCGGTGGTGCTGGTAACGGGCAGTTCGTCGGGGATTGGCCGGGCAGCGGCAATAGCATTCGCTCAGGAAGGCGCGCGGGTCGCCATCACCTATCACAGTGACCGCGCCGGGGCAGAAGCGACGGCGCAGCAGGTCGAGGCGGCAGGCGGCGCAGCGCTGATCACGCCGTTCGACCTGGCGGACGCAGCCTCGATTAAGGCGGCGATTGCCACAATCAAGGACAAGTGGAACGCGCTGCACGTGCTGATCAACAACGCCGCGCCTGCCAATATCGCGCCGACGCGCGGCAGGCTGTTTGAAGATGTCGCACCGGAGCAGTGGCAACCGGTCGTGCGCGGCGTGCTCGAAGGCGCGTACCTGACCGTTCAGGCGGCGCTGCCGCTGATGCGCGCGAGCGGCTGGGGGCGAATCGTCAACCTCTCGTCGGACGGCGCGATTCACGGCGTGCCGGGGCTGGCTCCGTATTCGTCGGCCAAAGCCGGGTTGAGCGGCCTGACGCTCACGCTCTCGGCGGAACTCGGCGCGGCGCACATTCTGACCAACAGCGTCATGCCGGGATTCGTCGCCACCGAGAGCAATCTGCAAATTCCGCAGAACTACCGTGACATGATCATGAGCGGCACGCCGAGCGGACACTTCACCACGCCAGACGACGTGGCGCGGCTGATCGTCTTTCTCGGCTCGCAGGCCAACGGCAACGTCAACGGGCAAACGATCCTGATCAGCGGCGGCGCGCGTTAAATCGGGCAGCGGACGGGATAAATCCCGTCCCTACGAAAATTCTGTTGGCAATAGTCACTAAAAGCGGCGCGGGAAAGCTGTCACAAGCGTGCAATTGGCGAAACCAGCCAATGCTTTATACAATAGATACCTCTATTACGGGTGGCTCTATTGGTAGAAATTGATAAGCGTTATGGCAACTGAGTCCCGCGCCGAGACTCCCGCCGCTGACCACAGCGGTTTGCGCACCACCCTGACGACGATCCTGATCGTGATCGTATTGATGCTCGTCTGGGAGGGGGCGAAAGCCTTCGGCGCGGCGACCAATTACCAGTTGAACGTGGGCGGCAGCACCATCGACCTGTCAATCCTCAACGACACGCAGCTTCCCCACCTGATCGACATCGCCAAAGCCTTCGACGAGCCGTCGCAGCGCAACGGGCCGCCGCTCTATCAAACGCTGATCGAGAACGGCCTGTACACCTTTTTAGCGGCGCTGCGCGGCTTTCTGCTTGGCGCGGTGATCGGCTTCATTCTGGCGATCATCTTCGCCCATTCGGGGCTGCTTCAGCGCGGACTGCTGCCGTTCGTGGTTGCTTCGCAAACCATCCCAATTCTCGCCATCGCGCCGATGGTCGTGATCTGGATGAGCAAGGTCGGCGCGGTCGAGTGGTCAGTCCCATTGATCGCCGCCTACCTGACCTTCTTCCCGGTGACGATCTACACTCTGCGCGGCCTGACCTCCGTGCCGCAGACCTCGCTCGAACTGATGCAGACTTACGCGGCGAGCCGTTGGGAAATCCTGATCAAGCTGCGCATCCCCAACGCGCTGCCGCAAATCTTCACGGCGCTCAAAATCTCCGCGACGGCCAGCGTGGTCGGCGCGATCATCGGTGAACTGCCGTCCGGCATTCAGGACGGCCTCGGCATCGCTATTCTGAACTTTTCGCGCTTCTACAACCAGTCGCCACCGCGCCTGTTCGCCACAATTCTCGCGTCGGGCTTGATGGGGATTCTGTTCTTCGGCGTGATCGCGCTGCTGGAGCGGCTGGTCGTGCGCTGGCGGGTGGAAGAAAGCAGTTAGCAATTGGCACTATGTTATCCGTAGGGGCGAGGCGTGCCTCGCCCCTACAAAATATTGAGGATCATAAAGTTGTCCGCAATCATTTCCGTGAAAGCTATGTCGAAAACCTTCCGCACCTCGGACGGCTCGACGGTCAATGCCCTGCAAGACATCAACCTCGACGTGCAGCCGGGTGAGTTCGTCTCGCTGATCGGGCCGTCGGGCTGCGGCAAAAGCACCCTGCTGCGCATCATCGCCGATTTGATCCCTTCCTCGTCGGGGTCGGTCACGGTCAACGACAAGTCCGCTTCGCAGGCGCGCAAGGATCAGGATTACGGCTTCGTCTTTCAAAGCCCGACGCTCTACGACTGGCGCACCGTGATCAAGAACGTGCAGCTTCCGCTCGAAATCATGAAGTATCCGAAAGCCAAACGCGACGAGCGGGCGCGCGAAATGCTCAAGCTGGTCGATCTGGGCGATTTCGAGAACAAATATCCCTGGCAGCTATCCGGCGGAATGCAGCAGCGCGTCAGCATTGCGCGGGCGCTGGCCTTCGAGCCGAAAATCCTGCTCATGGACGAGCCGTTCGGCGCGCTCGACGAGATGACGCGCGAACGCATGAACAACGAACTGCTGCACATCTGGAGCGCGATCCCGGATATGACGGTGATCTTCGTCACCCACAGCATCAGCGAAGCCGTCTACCTCTCGACGCGCGTCGCCGTCCTCAAGCCGCGACCGGGACGGATCGCCGAGATCATCAACATCGATCTGCCACAGCCGCGCAGCCCGGCAGCCCGCGACCTCGATCAGTTCTTCCACCTCTCCAACCGGGTGCGCCACACCCTGCGCGCCGGCGTCGGCTCGACGGCGGAACTGGGAGCGGCAATCGAATGAGCAGTGCATTGTCCGACGATACGATGCGAGACGAGCGCCAGGACAGTCGTGGCCTGTCACAGCATCAGGCCAGCGATGCCGAAGCTGCCTCCGAACAGGTCTACAGCGAAGCGGCGGACGAAGAACTCGAAGTTTTCGACAATCGCACGCTTGGGCGCGATCTGCTGGCGCTGGCGCTGCTCTTCTTTGTGATCGTCACTTATCACCTGCAAAACCCGCTGCTGAAAGAAAATACACAGTTCGGCAGCGCCTTCCGCAATGCCTCGCTCGGCGTCGTCATCACGCTGGGGCTGGTCATCTGCTCGATTT
>DASZXN010000020.1:0-7855 GCA_035545875.1 Phototrophicaceae bacterium | reverse complement strand
GCACGAACCAGCAGAAGGCCAGCGCCGTTGCTGTCTCGAAGGTGCTGTAGGCGTGATCGAGCGTGCGCTGCGCCGCGAACACTGTTTGCGCGACTTCGACAAATTCTTCCCGCGAGATCATTCGTAGGGGCGAGGCATACCTCGCCTGTGCAGAGGTATCCGGTTTGTCCAATACGGCGAAGCGCTCGCGGAACAGGTTCAGGTGCGGGCTGGTGTACAGGCCGACCTTCAGACCTGTGTCCTGTTTGGCCTCAGCGGTGTGCAGACACATCGTCCCTTTGCCCGTCGATCCGGTGACGACAATCGAGCGGAAGCGCTGCTGCGGGTTGCCAAGCGCGTTCATCAGGCGGCGCATCGGCTCCAGCGTCATGATCCAATCAGCGGCGCGGATCGGCTGGGCGAGCGTGCGGAGAGTATCGAAATAGTCCATTTGTATAAACACTTGATTAAACTTTAGGACGTGTTTTGTGCGGGACTCAGAAAATCCATGATAAGATCGCAATAATTCTCTCAATATTTGGGGGTTTTTCAAGTGTGCGCGTGGAGTAGAGGGAAACCTTGGATCAAAGTGGGTTAACGAGCTTACTGGTCATCATCATCCTGATTGTCTTGCATGGCTTCATTGAACTCGCCTATGCCGCTATCGCCAACGTCCGCCGCACGCCGCTCAAGGAAGCCGCCGACAAGGGGAGTAAAAAAGCCTACCGCACGCTCGAACTGGCGGAGAATCTGCCGCACCTGAGCGTCACCCGGCAGGTGATTTTGATTCTGGTGCGCTTTGCTATCGTCGCGGTGGCGACCGTGCGCATCGCCGACCCACTCATTCACACGGAGGACGCGAGCGGCGTTTTTCTAATCCCCGAACTGGGCTATCTGGTCGTGCTGCTGCCGACCGCGCTGGTTACCTATCTTCTCGGCGAGCTTGTCCCGCAGACCTTTGGCGAAGTCTATGCCGATACGCTCGCGCCGCGTGTCAGCGCGCCGCTGCGCCTGCTGGCGCTCCTGTTCAGCCCGCTGGCGGCGATCTTCATGAGCATCAGTCGGACGCTTTCCCGTGTCGCGGGCAAGGACGGCGTGAAAGAAGTCACGGAGGAAGAAATTCTGACGCTGCTCGACGTGGGTCAGCAGGGCGGCACGATTGAGAATACCGAGAAGAAAATGATCTACTCCGTGCTTCAGTTCGGCGAGACGATTGTCCGCGAGGTCATGGTACCGCGCCCCGACGTGACCGCCGTCGAGATTCAGGAGCCGTTGGCGACTGCCGTCAAGCTGTTCATGGAGAGCGGGCACTCGCGCATTCCGGTGTATGAAGACCGCATCGACAATATCAAGGGGATGCTCTACGCCAAAGACCTGCTCAAGCTGCTGGCCGATGGCAGTATGGCGCAGAAAACTATCCGCGAGCTGATGCGCCCGGCCTATTTCGTCCCGGAGAGTAAACGCGCCGACATCCTGTTCAACGAGATGCAGGTGCAGAAAGCCCACATCGCCGTGATCGTGGACGAGTATGGCGGTACGGCGGGTGTGGTTACGATTGAAGACCTGATCGAAGAAATCGTCGGTGACATCCGGGACGAGTACGATGTCAACGAGGAAGCAGTCTATACCCGGATCGGTGAAAATGAGTACGTGGTCGATGGCGCGATGAATATCGACGACCTGAACACGTTGCTTGACAGCGATTTGCCGAACGACGACAACGATTCGATTGGCGGCTACGTCTATGGCAAGCTCGGTCACGTGCCGCAGGTCGGCGATACGGTCGAAGCAGGTCGCCTGCTGATGCGCGTCGATCAGGTGGAGAATTTGCGCATTCGCAAGGTTCACATCGTCAAGCGCGCGCCGATTTTGGAAACACAGGAGGTTGCGCCTGCCGAGCCGAAGGCCGAACCCGGCGGAACGCCCGCCCCGGTCGAGCCTGCGGTGTAAGATGCGGAAATCCTTTCGTAGGGACGCGATTGATCGCGTCCGAAGATGCCGGGCGAGACTGGTCGCGTCCCTGCGAAATCGCCATGTCGGTGATTTCCCGCACGCGCTTATTTAATCGACTAATCCCCACAGCCGAACCGTATTGTCGCCGCTGCCGCTGACGATCAGTTCGCCTGCCGGGTGAAACGCGACCGTCAGCACAGGCTTGTCGTGACCCTCAAGCGTGACGAGCGGCTGATCGGATGGATTTTCCACATCCCACACTTTCACTTGATGGTCGCGCCCACCGCTGACGAGCAGCGCACCGTCGGGACTGAAGGCCGCGCAGTCCGCGCCGTGTTCGTGCGCCTGAATCACGCGGACAACCGCGCCGGAACTGCCCTCGATCAACTGAAGGGTGCCATCCTTGCAGGCGGCGGCGAACAGTTTCGCGTCCGGGCTGACCGTGATCTCACGAATCCAGTCGGCGCAGCGGATCGTGACGCGCTCGCGGCGCTCCGCTACATCCCAGAGCCGAATCGTGCTGTCCCAACCGCCGGATGCGAGCGTGTCGCCGCTGAACGCGATGCTGGTGATCTCGGCCTTATGGCCTGCGAATATCAATGATCCGTTACTGTCGAGCATGTCGAGGATCACGATATGCTGATCCGCGCCGCCGGAAGCCAGTCGCTGCCCATCGGCGCTGAAGGCGACGGCGTTGACGGCATCGCTGTGGCGGCGTATGACGTGGAGTGGCTGCCCACTTGCCACCAGCCAGAGCCGCACGGTCATGTCACTGCTGGCGCTGGCGATTACGCTGCTGTCCGGGCTGAAGGCCACGTCCTTGACCGGGCTGCTGTGCCCTTCAATTCGGCGCGTCGGACTCCCGCCGAATTCACGCTCCCACAGCCACAGGCCGCCGCCGTGCGCCAGCGCCAGCACGCGACCATCCGGCGACCACGCCAGCCGGGTGATGAAGCCGCAGGTCATCTGCGCGCGCTGGGAAAGATGAGAAGCGTTCTCGCGGGAAAGGCGCTGGCTCATAGGACTCTTTTATCCTCGTTTAAGGCTCCTATAGTACAAGCTTGCTAGACTGATGTAAATGGGTTCAGAGGTAAGCAGAAATGCTGCGTGAGCAGATGACCGGATTTTTAACACTCGCAGGCCAAACCTATGCCGCCCTGACCACTTTTCGGAAGGACGGCCAGCCCGTCAGCGTCACCGTTTGGTTCGCGCAGGACGGCGACCGGATTTACGTCGCGCTGGCGAGCGGGACAGAGGCGGTGAATCACGTTCACAGTAACGCGCAGGTCGAAATCGCCCCCTGTAATGAGCGCGGCGAAACGCGCGGCGCGCCGATTGAAGCGATGGCTGTCGTCCTGCCCGAAGCGAAAAACGCGGTGGCTCGCAACTGCCTCAATCACAAGTATGGCTGGCAGCGCCGCCTGCGCGATCTCCTGCCGCTGGGCGTGAAAACCGTCTACTTGGAAATTACGGCGATGTAGGCGAGCGACCAGCGCTTCGCCTGGAGAGCGCAGTCCAGACCAGCATTAACGGAATTTAAAACCGGGGTATAATGCCTCGGATATGCGAATTGGATTAAACGCGCACTTACTTTCCGGCAGGGCGGGTTATCGAACCGCCGGGATTCACGGGTACATCGATGGCCTGCTGCGCCATTTGCCGGCGGCGCTGCCCAACGACGAGTTGATCGCGTTCGTGGGCGCGGCGAATACCATGCAGATCGACGGCCTGACCATGCGCCGCTCGACGCTGGATACTGAGGAACCAATCACTCGGATTGTCTGGGAGCAGGCCGTTCAGCCGTTCGCGCTGGGGCATCTGGATTTGTATCACGCGCTGGCCTTCGTCGCGCCGGTCGCGCTGATGATCCCTTCGGTCGTCACGATCTACGATTTGAGCTTCATCCACTATCCCGAACTGCTGCCGGAAGCGCGCCGTCTGTACCTGCGCCTGTTCACCGGGCTGACCTGCGCGCGCGCCCGCCGCGTGATCGCCATTTCCCACAGCACCGCCGACGATTTGACGAAAACGCTGCGTGTCCCGGCTGATAAGATCGACGTAGCCGCGCCCGGTTACGATCCGGCGGTATTTCGCCCGCTGCCCGCCGAGCAAATTGCGGACTTTCGGCGTAAAAAACAATTACCGGATCGTTTCTGGCTGTTCATCGGCACGCTGGAGCCGCGCAAGAATCTGCCCGTGCTGATCGAAGCCTACGCTTCGCTGCCGGAATCCGAGCGCCCGCCGCTGATCGTCGGCGGCGGCAAAGGCTGGGATTACGAGTCGATCTTCCAGACGGCCATGCGCCATCATCTGGAGGATCACGTGCAGTTTATCGGATTCATTCCTCCCGAAGATTTGGCGATCTGGTACAATTGCGCGGAAGTTTTTGTCTATCCGTCGGTATTCGAGGGGTTCGGGCTGCCGGTTCTGGAGGCGATGGCCTGCGGCACTCCGGTGATCGTCTCGGATGCCTCGTCGCTGCCGGAAGTCGCCGGAGACGCCGGGCTGTGCATCCCGCCGCACGATGTAGAAGCGTGGGCGGTGGCGCTGCGCCGGGCGTGGGGCGATGACCAGTGGCGCGAGCAGGCGCGCGCGCGCGGTCTGGCTCAGGCAGAACGCTATACCTGGGCGCTCACTGCGCAGCAAACGGCGGACAGTTACCGTAAGGCACTTTGATGGCGGATACGCAGGCAGCAATTCGAGCGCGTCGGGATTGGAAAGAGCCGCAGTGGTTGATGCCACTGATCGACATCGGGTTGTCGTTGATCGCTTTCGGATTGGCTTACGTACTGCGCTACGATTTCCAACTGCTGCGCGCCCTCGATGAAGTCAACCGCTCGCCGTTTCACCCCTACATTCCCTATGCGATTGTCTACGTCGGCTGGCTGTACCTGAATTTTCGCGGCAGCGGGCTGTACAGGGTCGTGCGCGGACGCTCGTGGCTCGATGAGGTCTACACCATTATCAATGGTGTGACCAATTCGACTGTCGTCACGCTGGCGATCAGCTTCGCGCTGCAACCGCTGGTGTTCAGCCGTTTGATGATGATCTACGTCGGCGCGATCACGATCCTGCTGCTGGCGATCTCGCGCGTACTGCGCCGGATCGTTTACGCCCGGCTGCGCGAGCGCGGGATCGGCATTCAGCGCGTGCTGGTGATCGGCGCGGGCGAAATCGGGCGTTCGGTGCTGCAAACGATGATCGCGCGTCCGGATCAGGGCTATATGCCGGTCGGTTATCTCGATCAAGACCCGGAGAGCGCCAGCGTCGATCTCGGTCGCGTGCGCGGCTTCGGCGGCCTCGATAATCTGGCGGCTGTCCTGCGCGATCAGGTCGTCGATCAGGTCGTCATCACGCTGCCCTGGTCGATGCACGAGCAAATCGTCAAGCTGATCGAGTGCTGCAAGCAGGCGGATGTCGAAGTCAGCGTCGTGCCGGACGTGTTCCAGTTGAATTTGCGGCAGGTGCTGATCGAAAACCTCGACGGCATCCCGCTCCTGCGCGTCAACGGCTACGTGCCGCTGAAGGTCAGCGGTCGCCTGTTCAAGCGCGCGCTCGACCTCGCGCTGATCATTCTGGCCTCGCCGTTCCTGCTGTTGCTCGGCGGGCTGGTCGCGCTGGCGATCCGCCTTGAGGACGCCGGGCCAATCTTCTATACTGCCCCGCGCGTCGGCGAAAATGGCTCGACCTTCAACATGATCAAGTTTCGCAGCATGATCCAGAACGCCGACAAGCTGCGCGCGGAATTGATCCGCACGCGCGAGGCCGATCCGCGCCACCCAAAGATCAAGGACGACCCGCGCATCACCCGCGTCGGGCGCTTTATCCGCTCGACCAGCCTCGATGAACTGCCCAACCTCGTCAACGTGCTGATGGGGCACATGAGCATCGTTGGGCCGCGCCCGCCCACACCCGAAGAAGTCGATCTCTACCAGCCCTGGCATCGCCAGCGCTTGCAGGTCAAGCCGGGCTTGACCGGCTTATGGCAGGTGAGCGGGCGCAGCGAAATCCCCTTTGATGAAATGTGCCTGCTCGACATCTATTACATCGAAAACTGGTCGATCCAGCTTGACGCGCAGATTTTGATGATGACGATCCCGCGCGTGATCCTGCGGCAGGGCGCGTACTAAACACAGCTTCATTTCCTGAAACTATCCTGATATAAGCTGTGCAGGGGCGCAGCCCGCTGCGTCCTTTTTCTTTCCTTTGCGTCTTTGCGCCTTTGCGTTGAAGCGTTTTCTTTTGGATTTAAACACGTTGATGCCGCGTCTCTACGAGGACAAAACGTCAAATCTGAAGGATTTATAACCAAATCTTACTTAACATAACAGCGGAGTTCTGTTATATTAATGTTGGTAAATTTAGCCAGGTTGGTGAATGGACGTTTTATTTCCCCCCGGTCCGCAGAAAAGTCTCCTGTTCGGAGACGCGCCACAGTTCAAAAGCAATCCGTTCGAGTTCATGGCTCAGGCCGCCCGCGCCTATGGCGATCTGGTGCATTTTCGCTTTGGCCCCTCTCATGCCTATCTGCTGACAAACCCACGCGATGCCCACCGTGTTCTGGTGGAACACCACGATCAGTTTTTTGAAAAACCGAGCCTGCTGCGCGCGCTCAACAGCGCGATGGGACATGACCTGTTCGCGCCGTCCGATCAAGTGACCAAACAGGCGCTGCGGCGCGGCCTGTTCAAGTCGGACTGGCTCACCCCGTTTATCGAGGACGCGGCGCAGGCTTCCAGCCAGATGCTCGATCTGTGGCAGGGGGGTGATCCGCTGCCGCTGCTCCGCGAGATCACGCTGCGCGTCGTCACGCAAACGCTGTTCGGTCAGACCGATGATCGCGCCGGACTGCTGGCCGAGGCGATCACGGTCTGCCGCGACGATCAGGCTTTTCAATCGCCGCTGACGCTGCCGCTTTGGGTACCGACGGCGAGCAATCGCCAGAAGCAGCGTGCCCAACACGAAATTGAAGGGCTGACACGCCAGCTTATCGCCGCTTATCGTCAGCGTGGCTGCTACGGCATTCTCTCCTGCCTGCTCAACGCGGCGGATCGTCCGGCGTGGGCGGTCGAGGAGCTGCTGGCGTTGTTCTACGCCGGTTACGAGGCGACGGCGCGCACGCTGGCCTGGTCGTGGTATTTGCTGACGCAATATCCCGACGCGGCGGAGTCGCTCCAGGCGGAAGTCGATACGGTACTCGGTGGCCGAACGCCAACCGGGGCTGATCTGCCCAATCTGGTCTACTGCGCGATGGTGTTCAAAGAGACGCTGCGGCTCTATCCGCCGGTCTGGTTAATTCGGCGGCAGGCCAAGAAGGAAACGCGGCTCGGCGAATACTACGTCCCGGCGGGCAGCACGATTTTTGTCAGCCCGTACATCACCCATCGCAGCCAGCGCTATTACACCGCACCGGATCGCTTCCTGCCGGAGCGTTTCGGCGACAGCTTCGCGCGGCGCGGCTCGAACACCAGCTACATGCCCTTCGGCGCGGGCACCTACAGCGAGGTCGAACACAGCTATGCGACCGCAATCGGCACGCTGATTCTGGCGCTGAGTGCGCAGAAGCTGCACCTGTCGCTGAAGCAGAAGCCGGAAACAGGCACGCTCACCGCCGCTCCGAACGGCCTGCAACTGCACGCGGAACACCTCGTCACAGTCTAAACAAGTAACATAGCGCATTTTTGCAGGGGTGTTCAACTGAACGCCCATTCGCATCAATTTAAGGTTTCTGATCTTGCCCTCATCCCCTGCCCCTTCTCCCTCATGGCTGAGGAGAGGACAGGGTTGAAATTGAGAGAAAATCTGACGCGCGGATCGTTGGTAGGGGCGGGTCTAAGACCCGCCCTCACGCGGATAAATTCGTCTCGTGACCAGCCCAACCCCAAAAGGTGTCCTTTCCTCAGCCCACGCAAGCGGGGAGAGG
>DASZXN010000019.1:0-11674 GCA_035545875.1 Phototrophicaceae bacterium | reverse complement strand
CTCGGCCAGCGCGAAGATCGTTTGCATATCGGCACTGGCATTTTCGAGTGCCAGTTCCTGCCGATTGATCTGCATGATTTCGCTCGTATCCTTGTACGTGCTGAACTTGTCATCGACGTACTGGAAGAAGTTGAACACGGCGGCGAACGCCTCGACATTCGCCGTCGCATCGACAATTTCCAGCGTGATGGGCATCCCCATCATCAGCCGCGTTTCCTTCACGATCAGTTCGCCGCCTGATTAAGCGCTGTGTACAAGGACTGGGCAAACGCCTGACTGGTCAGCGTCGCGCCCGAAATGATATTGACGTACGCGCTCTGCGCTTGAATCGCTTCCTGCGTCAGCCAGGGCATGGCCTGACTGTTGATCATTTGCGACGTGCGCCGATCATGCGGATAGTCGAGAAATTGAACATTCGTCAGCTTGCCGCCCTGCACCGTGATCTGAACCTGCACCTGTCCATAAAACGCATCGACCGACGGGCCGGTATACGTTCCGTCCTTGTATTGTCCCTGACTCTGCGGCGTATCGGTCGGCGGGATCGGCGTAGCAGTCGGCGGCACGGGGGTCATCGTCGGCGGGATCGGCGTAGCGCTCGGCTCGACGATGGTGCTGGTCGGAACGACCGCCGTTACCGCTGCGACCGACTGCCCATCCGTGACAGGCGGATTCGTCGGCGAGATCGCGTTAATTTGCTGCGAAATCGGCACGATGGGTCGGCTCGTCGGCAGAATTTGGGCTGACCCGCTCATAAGCTGCATTTGTGTGCCGCTGGAGGAAGCCGCCAAATTCACATTCGCGGGGTCTGAGTTCACCAGCCGATCATGGACAGCATAGGCAACAAAGGAGATGATGACAAAGCCAGAGACAAAAAACTTGCGCACTGCGGTCGCAAGGGGTGATGCACGTCTGGAACGGGACTTGGACACGTTGATTTCCCTTTAGATAAACCACGTGCCCAGTATAAAAGAAGACGAGAAAAATTGTCCTAAATCGAACTTACCTCAACCTTAAACCTGCCTTAAATCTGCCGCCGAGAGGAATCGCCAAGGGCGCTCACGGCCATGCTGAAGCGATGCCAACGATTTCAGCAGCGTCTTTTCCGCTGGATTCGCTCAGGACAGGCAATTATCGCGGCGTCACGCGCTGAATTGATGTACACTCCTACGGGAGTGCTGTCCTCGAACGTCTTTCTGCGCAGAGCTAACCGGGTATGGCGTCACTTCGCGTCGGTATTCAAATTGAATTGAACGATTCGTTCTGGGTGCAGGTGGAGCAGGCGGTCTACCACGCGGCTGAACAGATCGACACGCCGCTTGAACTCATCCCCATCGAAGTGAGCGACCCGCTGACCACCCATTTGCTCAACGAACAGGGCGGCCTGGTCGAAGAACTGCTCGCGCACAACCTGAACGCGCTCATTTGCAAGGATATGCTTCCGTTTCAGCTTAACGCCATCGTGAACCGTCATTTGCCCGTTATCTATCTGGCGGAAACCGACTTTCAGCATCCACGCTTTGCCTCGCCGCGCGGCCTGTTTGAAACGTCTCGCTTGGTCGGCCATTTTCTCGCTGACAAGCTGGCCGGAACCGGGCAAATCCTCTGCGCCGGGGGGCTGGTCGAGTCCAACGCTGACGACGGCAGCAGCCGTTTAGCTGGCTTCGGCGCGGCGCTGGACGCGTATCCGGCGCTGACGTGGGTACATATTCCAACGGCCTGGAGCTACGCGAAAGCCAGAGAGAAACTCGTGGAGACGCTCCGACAGTGGACGCAGCCGATTCAGGCGATCTTCGGCTTATCGGATACTATCGCGCTGGCCGCGCGCGATGTCGCCACTGAACTCAATCTTCTCACCGAGAAAACGTATATTGCCGGGATCAACGGTGATCCGCTGGCGCTGGCGGCGATTGCCGAAGGCCAAATGACTCTGACCGTCGAAACACCCGCGCTGGAATTTGGGCGCAAAGCCGTTCAACTGGCCTGCCGCGCAGCGAACGGCGAGCCGATTCCCGCGCATTTCAGCTACGAACCGCATCTGATCACCGCCGATAACGTCAGCGCGGTCGCCTTGCAAAAGCTGATCGCCATCGCGGATATTCCCTCGCGTATGGTCGGGGTCAACCGCAGGCAGGAGCAGAATCGCGTCATCCAACTGGAAACGAGCGTCGAGATTGCGCGGCACGTGGGCGCATTGATGGATCGTCAGACATTGCTGGCGGAAGTCTCGAATCTCATCCGGCTCAACTATGGCTATGACGACGTGCGCGTTTTCTTTTGGTCGGAGGCCGATCAATGTCTGGTACAGGTGCTGCCGGAAGTGTCGGACGCCGCCGCGAGCAAGCTGGCGCTCGAAGGCGATGCCGGTCTGCTGGAAGTGGTATCGACGCAGAAAGCGGTGTTTATCCCGGATGCGCATACCAGCCTGCGCTTTCGCCCCAATCCGCAGTGGCCGCAGACCCGTTCCAGAGCCGTCTTGCCGATCCAGTTTGGCGAGCGGTTGATCGGCATCCTCGATCTGCACAGCCATCGACCGACGCCGCACCAGCGCCACGAACTGATCGGCCTGCAATCGCTCGCCAGCCAGCTTGGGATCGTCATGAAAAATGCCGAACTGTACGCCGAAGCGCTCGATGCGAAAGCGCGGGCAGAACGCGCCGATCAACTCAAGACCCGCTTGCTGGCGAACGTCAGCCACGAATTGCGCACGCCTCTGAACGTGATCATTGGCTACGCGCAGACCGCGCTGGCAACGCCCAATCCCTACCATCTCGATCTGCCGCCCACTTTCGCGCGCGATCTCGGCTACATCGCCCAGAGCGGGCAGCATCTCCTCCACCTCATCAACGATTTACTCAGTCTGTCGCAGGCGGAAATCGGCGCGCTGGAACTATTTAAGGAAGTGATCCCAACCAAAGCGTTTCTGGAAGATGCTTTCGAGACGCTGGCGGCTATCGCGGATACGCCTGCGGTCATCTGGCGCTTAAATCTGCCGGAACGCCTGCCCATGATCGAGGCGGATCCGGTGCGCCTGCGCCAAATCCTGCTTAACCTGCTCCACAACGCCAGCAAATTCACCACCGAGGGGCAGATTGAACTGGGAGCCGAGATCATGCCGCCCTATCTGCATCTGTGGGTAGAGGACAGCGGCATCGGCATCCCCAGCGACATGCAGGAACGCATTTTTGAGCCGTTCGTCAAAATCGAGCAGGACAGGCAGCGTCCCGTCGGCGTCGGCTTAGGCTTGACGATTGTCCGGCGCTTGGTGGCGCTGCATGGCGGCTCGGTCACGCTCGAAAGTCAGCCGGGACGCGGCAGCGCCTTTCACGTTTACCTGCCGCTGCCCGACGTGGCGGGTTCTGCCCTGCCGCTGCCTGAAGGCGACGCCCAGCCGGTGCTGCTGCTGATCTCAAACACCGATCTGCCCGTGCCTGCTATCGCTGCCCTCTCCGCCCAGCAAAAGCTGGCGATCCAGCGGCTAGGGTTGGCCGACGATCTCAACCTGATTCTACGCAAAGTGCGCCCGGCGGCGTTGGCATGGGATTTAGCCGCTGCCGATCCTGACGAATGGCGTTTGTTCGAGCGGATGCGCGCGCACCCGCAGCTTTGCCAACTGCCGCTCATCCTCTACGGACAGGACGAAACCACGCTGGCGGGCATGACTAACGTCCTCATGAAGCCGATCAACGAAAAAACGCTGATCAACACGATCCGCGCGCTGCGTCCGCCCGAACAGGCACGCTCCATCCTGATCGTAGACGACGATCCGCAGGTGCGCACGCTCTATCAGGAGCTAGCTGCCCAAGCCTTGCCTGGCTGTGCGGTTCAGGCCGTCGCCAGCGGCGCGGCAGCCCTCGCGCTGCTGGAGTCGGAAACGCCCACCCTCATCATCCTCGACCTGATGATGCCGGAAATCGACGGCTTCACTGTGCTGGACGCGCTGCGTGCCAATGAAAGGACGCGGCGCGTCCCGGTGATCGTGATGAGCGGTCGCCTGCTGACTGCCGAGGATGTCCGCAGGCTGGATTATGGGCAGGTAGTCTTTCAGAGCAAGGGAGTGCTCAGCGAGCAGGAAACGGAAACCGCTTTTCGAGCGGCGCTCGACGGCGTGACCAGCCTGCCGCAATCCAGCAGCACGCTGGTCAAGCAAGCGCTTGCCTATATCCATCAGAATTACCGCGAGCCAGCGCTCTCGCGTGAGCAAATCGCGGCAGCGGTAGCGACCAGCAAGCAGCATCTTGACCGCGTTTTCGGTAAAGAAGAAGGGCTTTCGGTGATCGAATGTCTGAACCGCTTCCGCATCGAGCGCGCCAAAGAGCAGCTTGCCACGACCACGCAGGACATCACCACGATTGCCTTGCAGGTCGGCTTCAACGACTCGGCTTATTTCAGCCGTGTGTTCCGCAAAATCGTCGGTCAGTCGCCGAGCGAATATCGGCGGCAGTTATAAAAGCTCAGTCGAGGCGCGTATAGCGCGGCAGGCGTGCGAGCGGCGCATCGACCTCTTTCGCGCACGCCCCCTGGACGATTTCGCCGTCGTCGCCGCGCCAGCGACCCGGCGGGAATTGGATCACCCGCCGCGTTTGTCCCTGATGCAGCACCGGCGCGACCAGTGTGTGATCGCCCAGCATGAATTGATCGCTGACCATCTCCATATCGGCGTCCGGGAAGACGTAGGCCATGTGCCGCAGGATCGGCTCGCCCGTTTGCGCGGCGTGGCCTGCCAACCGCAGCATTTCCGGCCCCAGTTGCGCGCGCAGCGCGACCATCGCCATGCACAACGCCAGATGATCCGCATCCAGCACGCGCTTCGGCAGCAGCGAATACTGGATGATCGGGAACAGGGTCGCGCTCTGCGCCCAACGGACGTAAAGCTCCTGATCGAGCGTTTCGGGAATCGCCCCTAACTCGCCGCCCCCAACCATATCCGGGCAGGTGAAGCTGTAGCCCATCAACCCCTGAGCAAGTGACGTGGGTAATGTATCGGCCAGCCCGCCGCTGCCCCAGCGATGCGCCTTGTCGCGCACACGCTGGATCAACGGCTGACCGCCCAGCTTCCAGCAGGCGCGGTATTCGCTGATCGGGTATTTCAGGCCGACGCGGGCGTAATCCTCGCAGTGACCATTCGGCGTGCGCGGCGCATACGAGAGATCGGTAGCTTGGTAGCGAAACGGGTCGCCACCGTCGAACTTGAAACCATCGACGCCGTAGTCCCGCACCAAATGATCCAGTTCTCCCTGAAACCAGGCGACGGCAGCCGGGTTGGAGAGATCGAGTACGGCGCTCGCGCCGTTCCACCAGCGCTGAATCACGGGAGCGATCTCGCTGCCTTCGGGCGGCTGCGTTTCATCGGCGGGCGGGCGCTGCTCGGCGCAGAGCAGATAGCCCGCCTCGACAAGTTCAGCATAGCGCCGGGTATCGGCGCTCACCCAGGGGCTGATCCACATGACGACCTGAAAGCCCAGATCGTGAAGCTGATCAACCATGAGCCTGGGCTGCGGGAACGCCTCTCGATCCCATTCCCAAATGCCGTTGTTCCGATACCAGAAATCGTCGATCATCAGGACGCCAGGCGGCATGTGCGCGCCGAGGATCGCTTGCGCGTACTCGATAACTTTCGTCTGCGTCGGGTGCTTGCCCATGTCGATCCACGTGTTGTACTGCGGCGCGAGGAAGCTCAGTTCGTGCGGGATGCGTCCGCTCGGCGGAAAGAAGCGCCGGCAGGCGGCGCGATACGCGCCGCGCAGATTGGCGTAATCGGCCTCGAACACTACCTCGCTCAGATAGTCCTCGATGAACAGCCAGCCGTCGCGGAACTCGAACGTGAACGGGTCTTCGCTCCAGACGTAGCGCCCCTTGCTGGAAACCAGCAGCGGGCAGGCTTGATTGCCGAGAATTGCCCCATAGAGCGGCTGGCGATAGGTCGATTGCGCGCTGAACGGCATCTGATCGCCGTGACGCGCCAGCCCGCCCCACCAGTATTCGCCGGGAAGCAGCTTGATCTCGATACAAGGGGAAGTCACCAATTCTGTCTCCCGTGTGCGGTGTGGCTCAGTGAACCTGAAACGTTCCCAGCGTCAGCCAGCCGGGGAGCGTCGTATCCTGCGCGCTGTCGGCAAATTTGAGCGCCATCCCATTCGCCAGCGGGTTGACGACGTGCAGCGCCAGTCTATAGCTGCCCGGCGCAAGCTGCGGCGACGGATTGTTGTACGTCCATTCGGTGTACGGTGCCTCGCCCGCCCCAGTCGGCAGAATGTTGTTGATATGCCAGTCGGGATCGAAAGTGGCGACACGCTGACCTGCCGCATCCAGAACCGCTAGTTCCAGCGGCCAATCGTAGTAGAAGGGCGCGACGCCCGTATTCTGCACGCGCACAGACACTTGCAGCGGCGACCCTGCCGCAACGTCTGGCAGCTTGACCGCGCTGACGTAAAATTCGTAGCCCATCCGCTGTGCGCCTGCCAGCGCTCGCTGATAGGTCGGCGTCGCCGAGGTCACGCTGCGCGTCGTGAACAGCGCGTGCGCGATCAGCCAGGAGACGTGCGAATCATCGACGGCGGCGCTGAAATCTTCCACGTCCGTGCGCGTCGGCGGCTCGTTCCAGACGGCAAGCTGAATTTCCGGGCGCAGCTCGCCGCCAATCGGCTGCGTTTTCCACTTGTCGATCCCGCCCGACCATTCCAGCTTGCTCATGAAATACCAGTCCTCGCCGAACAGGGTATTGTAGGCGAATGAGTCGTCGTGATAGCCCATGTTCAGGTCGAGGCTGGCGTAGGCGACCTGCCGCCCCGGACTGAATGACTGCCCATTCACCGGGAGCATCGGATAGCGCAGTAATATCCTCGTTTTGGTGAACGCCTGATTGAAGGCGGTCAGGATTTTCGCCTGTGTATCCTGCGAGGGCATCCAGTTGGCTTCATGTGGGTCAGGCAGCGCTTGATAGACGGCGGTCGGCTGGGTATAGCCGTCCATCGGCCACGTGTGCCATTCGCCCCAGAAGCCGATCAGCCCGACCTCGACAAAGCCAATGCGTGGGTCGCCGTCGTAGCGCGCGCCAAAGGCGGCGATAAAGTTCGTTAGCGCCTGCACCAGCTTGGGATCGTCGTAATTCGGTGAGACGCTGCCTGTGCTTTGCATCGAATTCCCGTAGAAGGCATAGTGATGAACTTGCAGCCCGCCGTCAAGCAGAAACTGCGGAATGCCCGTCGTGCGCGTCGGATAATCCAGATAGACGCGCAGTACCGCCTGATGTCCCCGGCTGGTGATCGACTCCAACTGCGGTTCCATGCCCGTCTCGAAAGTGAAGCTGTTCGGCCCGTTCATCAGATTGCGCAGCGGGACGTAGAAATACTCCATGCTGTGCGGGAAATCGTTGGCGATGGGCGTATCCGCCGAGCCGTAGGCATCGTAGAACGGCATAAAGCCCTTGAGCGGGTTATCAGCGGGTGCAGGCGTATAATCCAGCGCCGTCCACGCCCCTTGAGCATCGGCCTCAACATCCGCTGCCTGAGCAGGTCGCAGCAGGATCGTTGCTCCGATCACGAGCATCAGTAAAACAGCCGAGTAACGAATTAATCTTTTCACGAGATGTTCCTCATGAGTTGTATTTTCAAAGCCGCTCGCAGAGTATCGGTTCTATAGGGGCGTTTCATGAAACGCCCCTACAAAAAATCCCCTCAAATCTGCCCTGCGAACCTCATCCGACGCTGTGGTTTTACGAGGCCGTCGTGAATAAGGCGTTGATCTGGTCATTGATCTGCGGCAGCGCGTCCGCCGCTTTGACCTGCCCGTCGAAGATGTTCTGAAGCACGGGCTGAAGCATGTTGGTGATCTCCGAGATGTGGTCGGTCATCGGCAGCAGATAAGTGTGATCCTTATCGGCGGCGATGGTGGTGAAGGCCGAAACGTCCAGCCCCTTCTTCTGATAGGCCGCCACCGCGCGATCTACCCCCGTCTGAATCGCGGGGAAGACGACGCCGTGATCGCCGACGATGTTGGCGCAGTCCGGTGAAGCGAGGAACTTGACCCACTGCCACGCTTCGTCAGGATGTTTCGTCCCGGCGTAAATGGCATCCGACAGGCCGTTGATCGGCGAGAAGCGTCCCTGCGGGCCTACCGGAAGCGGCGCAAAACCAACTTTGAAAGTCGCTGAGCTGGTAACGGAGCCGATGTCCCACGATCCCATCGGGAACATGGCTGCCGTGCCCGCGAGGAACAGGCTGTCAACGCCGCTGCCAAGCTGATCCGAACCGGGGGCGAAGCCTTTCACCAAATGCTGATCCGCCCACCACTGAACGGTAGCGGCCAGGTTCGGATCGTCATAATGATAGGTCGTTGCCCAGGGGCCATCGGTCAGCTTGAATCCGGTGCTGGCGGCAAAGGCCGACCAATCCGGCTGCGCGCCGCTGCTGGCGTCGCCGGGGCCGCCTTCAAAGCCCCACTGCACGACGTTGCTCTTGTCAAAGTCCGGGTCGAGGCCGTTCTTGCCGTTCCCGTCAAGCGTCAGCTTGGCAATCGTCTGCTCGAACGTGCCGCCGTCGGTGGGATTCCACGTCCAGTTGGCGATGTCGTCGGCGGTGATCCCGGCTTTGGCGAATTCATCGGCGTTGTAGAACATGGCAATCGTGTCCCAGTCTTTGGGCAGACCGTAGCGCTTGCCATCCTTGACCCACAGGCTCGGATCAACCAGATAGATGCTGGTATCGACCTTATCCTTGTCCACATAAGGCTGAATGTCGAGCAGTTGCCCCTTGCTCAACAGCTCAGGATAGTAGGCGATGTGATCGGTGAACACATCGGGCGCGGTGCCAGCGACGAGTGCCGTCGTCAGGCCGTCCCAGTACTGGCTCCAGCCGGACTGCTCGATGCTGATGGTGATATTCGGATTGCGCTTGGTAAATTCATCGGCGCACGCCTGATATGCCGGCTGCTGGCCTGAGTCCCACAGCGCGTAACGGATCGTGACCGCATCTCCCTGCGCCTGCGCGATGCTGGCCGACAACAAGAGGCCAAGTCCCAGCAAACTCGCGGCTATCGAAAATTTCTTGGAAAACTTCATTAGTTTTTCTCCTTCAGTTTTGTCGTGCTGCCTGGACGAAAGGGAATGTTTGTCGGTTCTTTGCGCCGAACCACCTCCTTAGCGATAGCCCTGAAATTGGATCGAATCGACGATTTTGCGGCCAAACACCAGAAAGATGGCAAGCATGGGAATGATGCTGATCAGCGTGCCTGCCATCAGCCCGGTGTAATCGGGTAATCCGCGCTGGGTTTGCGAGCGGAAGGAGAGCATGGCGACGGTCAGGGTAGTTGTCCCCTCGATGTGCCCGCTGCCTCCGGCGAAATACGGCCATTGCAGGTCGTTCCACGAGGTCATGAAGGCCAGCACGAAGATCGTTGTCAGGGCAGGCAGGGTGATCGGCAGGATGACGTGCCAGAAAATCCCGATCAGCGTGTCGCCATCGAGCATGGCGGCTTCTTCCAACTCGCGGTTGATCCCCAGGAAGAACTGGCGCAGGAAAAACACGCCAAATGCGCTGCCGAGAAAGGATGGCGCGATAATTCCCTGAAGCGTGCCGACCCAACCGAGGCTGTGAATCAGGATGAAGTTCGGGATCAGCCCCAGCACCGCAGGCATGATTTGAACGATGATGTACAGATAGAAGAGACGGTTGCGGAACGGAAAGCGCAGACGGGCAAAAGCATACGCCGCCATCGCGTTAAAGATGGTCGAGCCGATGGTAATGGCGCTGGTGACGATGAAGGTCGTCAGCAGATATTCGCCGAAGTGCATCACCTTCGGGAAGCCGCCCTCATCGATCACCATTTGCAGCGGAAGCAGTCCCAGTACGCGCCTGAACGCATCCAGCGTGAGGCCCGCCGGGAACGGATTGGTCGGGTCAGCCAGCAGCAGCTTTTGCGTGGAAAAAGCCATCCGCGCGATCCAGTAGACCGGGAACAGAGTCACGAACACCCACAGCCCAACAAAGCACCACGCCAGCACCCGCCCCCATGAGAGTTTGCGCCGCTGCGTGCCAACGGCTCGCTGATTAGATTGTTGTAATTGAAGGTCAAGGCTGTTCATCGCCAGCGCCTCTCATCCCAAATCCGAGCTGTCCGCGCGGAAATACCACATCTGGATCAGCGCGATTACCAGCACGATCACGAACAGAGCGACGGCAATCGCAGCGGCATAACCAATATTGAACTGGGTGAAAGCCACGTTGGTGATATACCAGAAGATCACCCGGCTCGCGCCACCCGGCCCACCCGATGGACTGGCAGCGACCGCCACGCTGTCCCACACCTGAAACGAGCCAACCACCGACGTGATCAGCACAAACACCGTGACCGGGCGCAGCAGCGGCCATGTCACGTGGGTAAACGACTGCCACTCGTTCGCGCCGTCGATGGTCGCGGCTTCGTACAGTTCACCGGGGATCGACTGCAACCCGGCGAAGAACAGCAGCGCCACGTACCCCGCGTAACGCCACGTGTTGATCCACGCCAGCGACGGGATGATTGTCGTCTGATTGAAAAAGCCAATCTTCGCCAGCCCCAAAAGCTGAAGCACGCTGTTGACCGGGCCAAAGTCGTAATCCAGCAGCGTCAGCCAGACCATCGTCACCATGACCATCGGCAGCAGGTACGGCAGGAAGACAATTCCGCGCAGAATGTTCGATTTCGTCAGGCGTGTCATCAGGATCGCCAGCGTGAGCGCCAGAACCGTCTGAATCGGGATGTTGAACAGCACGTACTCGACGGTAATTCGCAGCGACGACCAGAACTGTGCGTCATTGAGGAGCTTCTGGTAGTTCTGCAAGCCGATGAAATCCGAGCGGGTGAGCAAATCGGAGTTGGTGAAGCTCAGGTAGATACCGCGCACCGCCGGGATAAAAACAAACACCATGATCCCGACGAGGCTTGGCAAAATGAACAGCCACGCGATCAACGTTTCGGTGCGCGGCCTCAGCTTCAACGCGGGTGGTCGTTTATAAGCAGTAATTCTGGACGCTTGCATCAGGTCTGGTTCCTCAAAATAAGGCGATTAATTTAGAATACCCTTCAACACCTCCAGCAGTGTTGTCGGGAGCACCGGTTTGACCAAATAAGCTGCCGCTCCCGCCGCCAACCCGGACTTGCGATCCTCTAGCCCGCTGCACACGATCACCGGCAGACGGTAGCTGCGGACAATCTCTTGCAGAAACGTCCACCCCTGCGATCCGGCGACAGTCGGTTCCAGAATCACAAGCTGCATGGGCTGCACAGCGAGCAGCGCGGCTGCGTCGTCCGAATCAGCGCAGGTAAAGACCTGATAATCCCGATGCAGCGCTCCGGCATACAGTTCCAGCGTCGGACGATTGTCGTCGATGATCAGGATGGATGGTCGTCCCCGTGTTGGCTGGTCATTTGTGTTCATGACTTCACTGTACCGAAGTCAGCGCGCTTCGTCTTGGACAAACAACGCCTGCGCTTGGAAAAATGACGCACATCGTGGCGGGAGATCGATGTCGTCAGTCCGAATCAGACGCGCGCGGCATTCGGACATTGCTGCGCCAGCCCCGAAAGATCGGCACATTCAGGCTGTTCCGAGGTACGGAAGTCGTGCGGCGTTGCGATCAAAAACCCAAAGCATTGGCAACATCTTCTGAATAGGTTCTGAACATCTCGGCACTAACCT
>DASZXN010000018.1:0-16211 GCA_035545875.1 Phototrophicaceae bacterium | reverse complement strand
AACCGCGAGCGATTAGCAGTTAGCTCTTAGCTTTTAGCCAAAAACTAAAGACCAAGAACTAACCGCTAATGGCTAACGGCTGATTGCTAATTGCTTACACAAGGAGAAAGTTTGCATGGCTACGATGCTCAAAGATGCTCTCGTTTGGGAGGAGCACGCCGTCCCCTCGACCGCCGCTTACGGCAGCCTGAAAGTTCGCATCGGGCGCGTCGGCACCGGATCGCCCGTCGGCCTGCTGACCGCCAGCGTTCACGGTGACGAAGGCCCCTGGGGAACGCGCGCGATTGCCAAGTTCCTCGAATCGACGCCCCTCAGCGATCTGAAAGGCTCGCTGCGCGTTGTCCCGGTCACCAACCCGATGGGCTTCGAGTCGGACAAGCGCAACTCGTTCCTCGACGAGCTTGACCTCAACAGCAGCTTCCCCGGCAGCGCGACCGGATCGCACACGCAGCGGCTCGCGGCGGTGCTGGCGGAACATGCCGTCAATGGCGCGGACGTGGTGCTGGACGTTCACGGCGGGGGGAGCTGGAACGTCAACTGCTTCGTCTATCGCTTCCCCGGCAGCGAGGATGTCGCCGAGTGGATGGGGTCGCCTTACGTCATCAATGGGCCGGATCGCCCGACCAGTCTGACCGGATATGCGCGCTCACGCGGTGGGAAAGGCGTCTGGATCGAGATGGGTGGGCGCGGAAACAACGAAGAACAATGGGCGCAGCGCATCGCGACGGGCTTGCGCCGCGCTTTCGGCAAGGCGGGCGTTCTCACCGAAGCCGATTTGCCCTATGAGAAGCCCATCGAAGTTCCCGGCCCGACCACGCCGCTGCGCGTTTCCAGCCCCGGCATTTACATGCCCGTGCTGCGCGAGGACGATCTCGGCAAGATTGTTACGAAGGGTACGGTCGTCGGCTACCTGCTCGATCCCGTGACCAACGACGTGCTTGAAACCGTCACCACGCCGTTCGAGAAAGCCGCCATGACGCTGCTGCGCCCGACGCTCGCCAAGCTTGAGGGCGGCGGACTCGTCGCCGTCTGCGCTGAACTGAAATAACTTCCTGTAAATTGAATCTGTAGGGGCACGACATGTCGTGCCCCTACGCATAAATACGCCGTTATGTTTTCTTGATAGGGCTTGGCGTCGCCAAGCCCCTACTGATTCACCCTACAGTGACGCGCTTCTGAGCGCCTCAGACAATTGCCACGCGTCGAGCCGCTGCCCGGTCGCGGTCTTGGCGTCGAGTCGCGCCAGAAACACGAACGCCGGCGCGATTCGCGTCGGGTCGATCCAGCGCTGGCGCAGTTCATCGGGATAGTGACCTTCAGACATTGGTGTGTTGATCGGCGCGCCCGGCGTGATCGAGTTGACGGCGATGTTGTATGGCTGGCCTTCGAGCGCCAGCATCCGCATCAAGCCTTCCTGCGCGTGCTTGCCCGGCGTGTAGGCCGTCTCTTTGACGAAGCCGCGTAGCGCCGACCCCGACGATACGTACACCAGACTGCCGTCGCGCGCCTCGATCATGCGCGGCCAGACCGCTTTCGAGAGGATGAAGGCCGCCTGAATGATGATGTCCAGTTCGCGCCGCCAGTTTTCGAACTTTACGTCGAGCATCGAGACTTCTTTCAGCACGGCGGCATTGTGAACCAGCACGCGCGGCGTGCCGTAGTGATCGAGCGCCTGATCGACGGCGGCCTGCGTCGCTTGAGCATTCGACAGGTCAGCGACAATCGGCAGCACGTCACCGCCCTGTGCGCGCAGTTCGTCCGCCAGCTTGTTGAGCTTCTCGGCCTGAATGTCGATCATTGCCAGTTTCATCCCGGCTTTGACGTACTCCCGCGCGATGGGATTGCCCAAGCCTTCCGCCGCGCCGGTCAAAAATGCCACTTTCCCGTGCAAATCTTCAATCATCGTTTACTACCTCCCTGTAGGGACGCGATTGATCGCGTCCGGTCTTATTTTCTTGGCGTTCTTGGCGTCTTGGTGGTTCAATGAAAATGCTTTCACGTCGGCAATAAACTCGTTTCACCCGATTGCTGCGCGAAAATCGCCCGTCCCGCTCCGGTGATTCCGGCATTCAGGCCGAGCACCGCCGGGCTGATCCGCACCAGATCGAGCGGAACCATCGCGGCGCAGCGTTTGGTTTCCTGCAAGGCAATCGGCGCGAACTGCGGCCAGCTTCCCATGATCCCGCCGCCTAAAACGACGACTTGCGGCGCGAAAATGTTGATCAGGTTGGCGATGCCGATGCCGAGATAATGCGCCGTCCGATCCATGACGGCCTGCGCGAAGGCGTCGCCTCGCTGCGCCGCCTGACTCACCCTGAGCGGCGTGATCGCATCCCGCTCCTGCGCGAGCAGGCTGTCATCCGGCGCGTTTTCGGCGGCGTATTTTGAAATCGCCGGGGCTGCCGCGAACATCTCCCAGCAGCCTTTCCCGCCACAGTAACAGTCCGGCCCGTGTGGATCGAGCATATGATGGCCGACCTCGCCGGAAGTCAGGCCAGCGGCGCGATACAGTTGGTTGTTGGCGATGATGCCGCAGCCGATCCCCGTGCCGAAGGTCAGGTAGAGCATGTGCCTCGCGCCTTGCCCCGCGCCGATCCAATGCTCGCCCAGCGCCGCAACGTGCGTGTCGATCAGCAGGATACACGGCAGGCCGAAGCGCTCGCTCAGGGAAGCATTGATCGGCATATCCTCCCAGCCGGGCAGGGTGAACGGGTTCTGGATCAATCCCTTAAGCGTATCGACCGGGCCAGTCGCGCCGATGCCGATGCCGACGATCTGATTCGGAGTGAGCTTTGCTCCCTCAATTACCTCAGCGATCAAATCGCCCACGCGCTTCAACCCATCCTCGACTCCGCGCCGCGACTCGGTTGGGACGCTGTGTCGAGCAAGGATTTTCCCGTCCGCTCCTGCGATCACACCCGCGACCATGTTCGTCCCGCCGATGTCCAGCCCAACCGCATACCCTTCATACGCGCTCATGGCTTATTCTTTCGTGGTGACTTTGGCAATGTAACGAAACTCGCCGGGGGTGAAGCCGCGCAGCGCCGCCAGTTCGACGGCCACCAGTTGCGCCGGGACGATCTCGACCAGTGGCATGATGAAGTCAGCGAGGGCGGGCAGGTTGAAGCCAAGCTCATGGTCAATCGCGCTGCCGATGCGGATCACGCTGGCTTCCCGCGCTTCGATGTCGGCGGCAAGCAGATCGTTGAGCGAGCGATCCGTGCCCGATCCCATGAAGATCATCACGCTGATCTCCGGCGTGACGACTTCAATCGGGCCGTGCCGGAAACCGCCGCCGACCATCGCCTCGGTTGGCAGTTTGGCGGTCTCTTTAGTGATCAGCGCGGCGGTGAAGGCGGATGCTTTCGCCGCGCCGCGCCCCAAACATTCGAGAAAGGTCGTCGCTTTGATACGTTCGGCGACCTGTTTGGCCTGTGTTTCCCAGGTGGGCAGCGACGTTTCAAGCGCCTGCGCCGCCTGTTCAAGCGCCTGCCGCGCCACACCGTGATCCGATCCGGTCAAAACACTGTTGAGCAGGATTAGCGCTGCCAGCGTGCAGGTATAGGTCTTGGTCGAGACGGTTTTCTCATCGCCTGCCTGCATCATCAGCGTATGAGTGCTGCGCTGGGCTAAAGTGCTGTTGGGGGTATTGGTCAGGCCGACGACGGTGCAGTCTGTCCTTCGCGTTGTCAGTTCATCGAGCAGACGCACAATCTCGCGCGATTCGCCGGACTGCGAAATCATGACGATCAGCGGCTTGTTCGCCAGCAGCGCTTGCTGGTGATAGAGCAGTTCCGACGATTCGATCACGAAGGCTGGGATGCCACTCTCGATCAGCCCGTATTGGAGCAGCATCCCCGCTGAATACGAGCCGCCCATGCCCGTGATGATTACCGGGCGACCGCTTTTGAGTTCGGCGGCATAAGGTGTGAGCTTGCTCAAACCTGCGCTGACCACTTCGACGGTTTTACGGATCACGGTGGGCTGGCTGCGAATTTCGTCGCGGATTCCGGGCATGGTTTCTTACCTTTCAGGTGGGGAGCGCGTCCGGCCAGATGCGCTTGAGGACAGCGCGCGCCTGACTGACGCTGTGAATCATGGGGTTTAGGGTCAGGGCGCGCAGCGCTTTGGCTTCAGACTGCTCTAAAATCGCTTCGACCAGCAGTTGCTCGTAAGCACAGTTGAGTTCAATCCGGGCGCGAATATCGGGTGCGGGTTCGGACATCGCCAGCGGACGGATCGCGCCGTGATCGATCAGGCAGGGCGTCTCGATGATCGCGTCGGCGGGCAGCCAGCGCTGATTTGTCCCGTTCGTCACGTTCATGATGAACGTGTTGGTGCGCCGCTCGATCAGCGCCAGCAGCACGGGCGCGATAATCACGTCGTACCACTTCGCGCCCCGCTTCGATAATCCGGCGGGGCGCGACGTTGCCGAAGCGTATTCTGCCAGCAAATCGCGCTCGATCCCGATCAATTGCTCGGCGCGGGTCTGCGTCTGCTGGCGCTGTTTGTCGAGGATGCGCTCGGCCTGCGTGAAGTAGCGGAAGTACGGTGTCGGTAACGCTCCAAGCGCGCGCACGAGTTCTACGTCCATGTCGAGCGAAGGCACCCGATCCAGCCCGTCAAGCATCGCTTGAGTCACGTCGCGCCCGTGATGAAAGACGCGCGTGATGAAGCCGAAATGGTGCATCCCGACGTAATCGACCGAAATTTCTGATGGGGTAACGCCGAGCGCCTGCGCCGCCTGCCCGATCATCGTGATCGGCGCATCGCACAGGCCGATCACGCGCAGCGAACTCGTTTTCATAACGGCATATTGGATCACGCTCGCCGGGTTGGTGAACGAGAGCAGCAGGGCATCCGGCGCGTGTTTTTGGATTTCGTCGGTCAGTTGGATTACCTGCGGAATTGTGCGCAGCGCGTTGGCGAAGCCGCCCGCGCCGACGGTTTCCTCGCCGGGGATGCCGAGCGCAACCGGGAACGTTTCGTCAAAGGCGCGCGCGGGCAGCCCGCCGATGCGCACCTGATTAATGACATATTTCGCGCCGGCGAGCGCTTCCGCGAGATCAGTCGTGGCGCTGACCCGAAGCCAGTCGCTCGCCTGCGCCATGATCTGCATGACGTGAGCGACGGCATCGAGGCGATCACGGCTGCGGGCGTAGAGGACAATTTCAAGCGGCTGGCTGGGCGCGGGCTGGGCTTGCAGCGCGTCAATCAGGGCGGGTGTTCCAACAGCGCTGCCGCCGAGAATGGCGATTTTAGCGGCCATAGAAGGCTCGCATCGTGGCGCAGACCTGCCGGATTTCAGCTTCGGTCAGTTCCGGGAACATCGGCAGCGAGAGAATTTTCCCCGCGTTGCTGGCGGCCTGCGGAAACTGATCACGGCTGATATTGAGCGACTGGTACGCGCCTGTTTCAGGAATCAGATATGGGTAGACGACGTAACAGCCGACGCCGTGATCGAGCAGATATTGTTTCAGCTCGTCGCGCCGTTCCGCGAGGATGGTGTACAGGTAGTAGACGTGGCTGTTGCCCTCCGCGACCTGCGGTGTCGTCACAGGCAAGCCTGTCAGGAGTTCGTCGTACAGCGCCGCGATTTGCTGGCGCTTGCCGATCCATTCGGGCAGGTAGCGCAGCTTGACGCGCAGCATGGCGGCTTGCAGTTCGTCGAGCCGCTCCTGATAGCCGATGATCTCGTGATTGTATTTGGTGCGCTGACCCATGTAGCGAAGCTGGCGGATTTTCTCGTCGATGGCCGGATCGCTGGTGACGCACAGACCCGCATCACCAAATGCGCCCATCACTTTAGTCGGGTAAAAGCTGAAGCAGCCCACGTCGCCAAATGATCCGGCGTGCTTGCCGTTCTTCGTCGCGCCGTGTGTATGCGCACAGTCCTCGATCACGCGCAGGTTGTGCTTTCGCGCGATTTCGACCACCGCTTCGACGTTGGCGATCTGGCCGTACAGATGCACGGGCAGGATCGCTTTGCTGCGCGGCGTGATTGCCGCTTCAATCTGGTTCACGTCGATGTTGAACGTACCCGGCTCGACATCGACGAACACAGGCATCGCGCCGCAGTAGGAGATGGCGAAAATCGTGGCGATGTAGGTGTTAGGCACGGTGATTACCTCGTCGCCCGGCTCGATCCCGCAGGCGAGCAGGCCAAGATGGAGCGCCGCCGTGCCGCTGCTGATGCCGATGGCATACTGCGTTCCCGCCATCTGCGCGAACTCGGCTTCGAAAGCCGCTAGTTCGGGGCCGAGCGTATATTTCCCGGTCGGCAGCACGCGGGCGACCGCCTGCATGATATCCGGCTCGATTTGCTGCCACTGGCGCTTCAAATCTTCGACCGGGATCGCGGTTTGGGTGGGAATCACCATACGACGCTCACCATCGCCATTGACTGAGAATGAACGGACTATACCTGAGCCGCTCGAATCGCGCTATGACCAGCAGGGTCATCGCATCAACATGGGAGGGAAGGACATCAAGGATCGCAATGAATCGTAGGGGCGCGCTTGATCGCGTCCGCGTCCGCGCCAGCGGACGGCATTCATGCCATCCCGACAAAACTCGTATCCCCGCTTATGACCCGGAGTAGAGATTTGCTGCGCTGACCCTGCCATGATCAGGAAGCCCGTTCCAAGTGCAGGCGCCAGCAGCCGCGCCGTGTCACACCGCTGCGGAAAAAGGATCGTGTCGCGCAAGCGCGGTGGAGAATGATCAAAAGAACTTAAAGGATTGCTTTAACACTCTTAACAATTCTTTGTTACTCTTCCTCGGATTCAGTGTAATTGCGCTATACTTTGATCTAGCTCCACTTTGATAGCCGACAGTTCATTCTCAAGGAGAGCCACGTGAACAAGAACATCTCTCGCCGCAAGTTCCTGACTATGGCCGCGCTCGCGGGCGCTGGCGTCGCCGGTGCTTCGATGGTTCCGCAGATTTTCGCGCAGGAAGCGACCGCCACGCCTGAAGCGACTGCCGCCGCGCTGCCTCCTGCTCCCGCGCCCGGCCCGCTGACGGCAGATGCTGCTGGTGGCATGGATGCGCTGGTCGCCGCCGCGAACAAAGAGGGTGGGCTGTCGGTCATCGCGCTGCCCGACGACTGGGCTGACTATAAGGACATGAAGGATAACTTCAAGGCGAAGTATCCCGACATCGCCGCTGGCTTTCAGGATTTGAACCCCGATGGCAGTTCTGCGCAGGAAGTTGCCGCGATTCAGGCCAACGCGGGCAACAGCGGGCCACAGAACCCGGATGTGATTGACGTTGGTTTCGCGTGGGGCGCGCAGGCCAAAGCTGCCGGGCTGCTCCAGCCGTACAAAGTTGCGACGTGGGACACCATCCCCGATTCGCTGAAAGACCCGGACGGCTACTGGTATGGCGATTATTACGGCAAGATCAGCTTTGAGGTCAACGCCGATCAGGTGACGAATGTCCCGCAGGATTGGTCTGACCTGCTCAAGCCGGAATACAAGGGCTTGATCGCCATGCCGTCTGATCCCTCGACGGCGGCGGAAGCGGCTTATGTCGTCTGGCTGGCGGCGCTCGCCAACGGCGGCTCGGTTGACGATCCGACCCCCGGCATGGAATTCTTCAAGAAACTGGCCGAATCGGGCAACCTGATCCTGACCCGCGCGACTGCTGCGACGGTCGCGCGCGGTGATACCCCCATCACCATGCGCTGGGATTACAACGCCCTCGCGGATCGTGACGCCAATAAGGATACGGCCAACGTTTCGGTCGCGTACCCGACCAGCGGCACGATTGCGGGTGTCTACGTTCAGGCGATCAGCGCCTACGCGCCGCGCCCGAACGCCGCCCGCGTCTGGATGGAATACCTGTATTCGGATGAAGGCCAGTTGGTTTGGTACAAGGGCTACGCGACGCCCGTCCGCTACGATGATCTCGTCAAGCGCAACGTCGTCCCTGCTGACCTCATGTCGAAGTTCCCGAAGGCCGACGTTCCGGTCGCGCTGCCGACGCTTGATCAGGTTAACAAGGCGCTGGCGACGATCAATGCCCAGTGGAACAGCATTGTTGGCGTGACGGTCAACGCCAGCTAATCAGGCGAACACTCTCTGTCCCCCTCCACGCCGCTCGGCTGACGCTGGAGAGGGACAGGGGGCATCCGATTTCGCAGCGAGTACCGCTTGCCGATTCTTCGAGATTTCAGGAGCGCTTATGGCCGAGGCAGCGCAAACCGATCTATCCAACGCGGCGATTCGCCCGCCGTTGCAGCGACGGAGGTCGCTTCCCCAAATAAGCTGGAAATGGCTGGGCGTCGTCCCGTTTTTCCTGTTTGTGATCGCCTTCCAGCTTTTCCCATCGGTGTCGATTGCTGTCCATTCCTTCCTGAACGACGCCGGAAAGTTTACGCTCGATAACATCGCTAGCCTCAATCAGCCGCTCGTCGCGAGTTCGTACCTGAGTTCGATCAAACTCAGCCTGTTCTGTTCATTGTTGGGCGGTCTGCTCGGTTTTGGCTTGGCGTGGGCAATCACGATTGGCGGCCTGCCAACCTCGATCCGCTCGGCGGTGATTTCGTTCTGCGGGGTCGGGGCGAATTTCGGCGGTATCCCGTTGGCTTTCGCTTTTCTGGCGACGATTGGACGCACGGGGCTGGTCACCAAAGGGCTTTCGGCGCTCGGTCTTAATCTCTATCCCGATTTCAACGTCTCCAGCTTTTTGGGACTGTGCATCACCTACACCTATTTCCAGATTCCGCTGATGGTACTGGTGCTGACTCCCGCGCTCGATGGTCTGCGGCGCGAGTGGAGTGAAGCCGCCGAGAACCTCGGCGCGTCGCGGCTGGAATACTGGCGCTTCGTCGCTCTGCCAATTCTGCTGCCCTCGATCCTCGGCGCGCTGACGCTGCTGTTCGCCAATGCCTTTGGCGCGCAGGCGACTGCCTTCCAACTGATCGGCGGCGCGGGGCAAAATCTGGTCATTACGCTGATGGTGAGCGCGCAGTTCAGTACCGATACCAAAGCCAATATCGGGCTAGGGAACGCGCTCGCGTTTGGCATGATCATTATTATCGGACTCACGATCCTCCTTTACAGTTGGCTGCGTCGGCGTGCTGAACGCTGGCAGGTGCGCTAGGAAGGTCAGTAGATGGCTTTAAAACGCGCTTCGTGGATCGCGTGGTTCTGGCTGATCCTCGGCCTGATCTATCTCATCGTGCCTCTGTTCGCTACGCTTCAGTATTCGCTGCAAGGGCCGGGCGGATCGATCACCTTTACCGCGTATACCAGCGCGCTGAGTGCGCCTGATTTCGTCAGCAGCTTTCTGTTCTCCGTCCGAACCGCGCTGATTACGATCTTCGTCAGCACCGTTTTGATCGTGCCGACGGCTTACTGGGTCAATTTGCGGCTGCCGGGGCTGCGACCGTTCATCGAGTTTTTGACGCTGCTGCCGTTTGTCATCCCGCCAGTCGTGCTGGTTTTCGCGCTGATTCGCACCTACAACAGCACGTCGCTGACCAACAGCGGCACCGGCGTCTATATCCTGATGATCGGCGCGTATGTGATGCTCTCATTCCCGTATAATTACCGTGCGATTGACACCGGCTTGCAGGCGATTAACGTGCGTGCTCTGACCGAAGCGGCGCAAAGCCTCGGCGCAGGCTGGTTCACTATCCTGACGCGCGTAGTCTTTCCTAACGTCTATCTTGCCGTCCTGAACGGCGCTTTCATTAGCTTCGCGCTGGTCATGGGCGAGTTCACGGTTGCCGCGCTGCTCTCGCAGCCGACGTTTGGCCCGTATCTCAACGAGATTGCCAACCGTCAACCCAAACAGCCGTCCGCGCTGACGATCCTGAGCTTTGCCCTGACATGGGGCTGCATTTTGATCATTCAGCAGCTTGGGCGCAGACGTGGCGGTAAAGTTCGGCCAATAGCCCTTCGATAAACCGAGGTCATAGCAATGGCGTTTCTCGAAATTAACAATGTGCGCAAAGAGTTCGCCCAGTTCAACGCCGTCGAAATGTTCAACCTGAAGGCGGAGAAGGGTGAGTTTGTCTCGTTTTTAGGGCCGAGTGGCTGCGGCAAGACGACGACGCTGCGTATGGTCGCGGGCTTCGAGACGCCGACCTCCGGGCAGATTGTCATTGATGGGCACGACATTACCCATTTGCCCGCCAACAAGCGCAAAATCGGCATGGTCTTTCAGTCCTATGCGCTCTTTCCGAATATGAACGTGCGCGACAACATCAGTTTCGGTATGAAAATCGCGCGCGAGCAAAAAGGGGTGATTCGCAAGCGTGTGGATGAGATGCTCGGCATTATCCACATGGAAGAATTCGCGCACCGGTTCCCACATCAGCTTTCCGGCGGACAGCAGCAGCGCGTGGCGCTGGCGCGCGCACTGGCGATGCAGCCGCAGGTACTCCTGCTGGATGAGCCGCTTTCCGCGCTCGATGCCAAGATTCGTCTGTCATTGCGGCAGGAAATCCGCGCGATCCAGCGGGCGCTCGGCATCACCACGATTTACGTCACCCACGATCAGGAAGAAGCACTCTCGATCTCGGATCGCATCGTCGTCATGAGCAAAGGCCGCATCGAGCAAATCGGCTCGCCGCTTGAAATCTACAATACGCCGCAAACGCCATTTGTCGCCTCGTTCGTCGGCACGCTCAATCTGCTGAACGCGAAGGTTGAGGATGGCGCGAAAGGGCAGGTTTCGGTGGAAGGCCAGCCCGTCACCATTAACAAGCAAATCACCGAGAGTCAAGGTCAACCGTTGGCGTTGGCGCTGCGCCCGGAAGCCTTCACACTGACGAACGGTAATGCTGCTGCCAACCATCTTGATGGGACGGTTGAGGATACCTATTTCCTCGGCTCGGTGATGCGGCTGCGCATCCGTGTTGGTCAGCAGCACGTCAATGCTGACGTGTTCAATAATCAGCACCTCGAAATTCCCAGGCCCGGTCAGGAACTCTCGCTCCATTTCCTGCCCGACGCCTGCCTCGTCATCGGGGAGAACGCGCAGCCCGTTCCTGCCGAGGACTAAAGTTTACCCGCGCCGCGCATCTTGTAGGGGCAGGTCTCAGACCTGCCCTTTTCCTTTCCTGCGCGTCTGTGCGTCGAATCTTTTCTCTTTTCTTTTTTCCTCTGGTATAGTTGGCGGCGTTTCTTAAGATCGCTTAACGTTGCTCAAAATCGAGGGAACGTGCATGGCTGATGGCGGAATGCTGACGCTGGATCAGTTGCAGTACAAGGTCGAAAACGGCGAGATCGAGACGGTGATCACGGCTTTCACCGATCTCTATGGGCGCTTTATGGGCAAGCGCGTCACGGGCGAGTTCTTCCTCGATTCGGTCGCGCAGAGCGGAATGCACGCCTGCGATTATCTGCTGACCGTCGATATGTTCATGGAGCCGATCCCCGGCTATCACTATGCTAACTGGGAACTTGGCTATGGCGATTTCCACTGTGTCCCCGATCTGCAAACGCTGCGCGTTGCTTCGTGGCTCGACAAATCTGCGCTGGTGATCTGCGACATCTACGATGACAAAACCCATGCCCAGGTGCCCGTTGCGCCGCGTGCCATCCTCAATAAACAATTGGCGGCTGCTGCCGCGCTGGGCTTCAGCGCGTTCGGTGCGTCGGAGTTGGAATACTTCATCTTCGACGAGACCTATGCCAGCGCCCGCGACAAGCATTACGCCGACCTGAAGCATTTTGGCTCGTACATCGAGGATTATCACATCCTGCAAGGTACGCGCGAGGAAGTCCTCAACGCGGCGGCGCGCAAGCACCTTTCGCGGAGCGGCGTTCCCGTCGAATCGAGCAAGGGCGAATGGGGGCCGGGTCAGCACGAACTCAATATCCGCTTTGCCGACATCCGCTCGATGGCGGATCGCCATGCGATTTACAAGCAGTGTTTCAAGGATTTGGCGCACGAGCTTGGCCTCTCGGTCAGCTTCATGGCGAAAGTCGATGAGCGTTACGCCGGATCAAGCAGCCACGTTCATCTGAGTCTGTGGGACGGCGAGGCGAAGCATAACGTGTTTGTCGGCGATCAGACGCTCGGCTCGGTCAGCGGCACGTCCGATGAGTTTCGCTGGTTTCTCGGCGGCTGGATCGCGCACGCCCGCGAATTGATGCCGTTCTATGCGCCGACGATTAACTCGTACAAGCGTTATCAATCGGGGTCATGGGCACCGACAGCGCTGGCGTGGAGCAGCGACAATCGCACCGCTGGATTCCGCGTTGTCGGCAGCGGCAAGGGCTTGCGCATCGAGTCGCGCATCCCCGGCGCGGACGTGAACCCGTATCTGACTTACGCGGTGGCGCTCGCATCTGGACTCGACGGGATCAGAAACAAAATCGAGCCGCCCGCCATGTTCGCGGGCGACGTATACTCCGCCAAGCAGTTGCCGCAGGTTCCGCACACGCTGCACGAAGCGATTGCCGCGCTCGAAGGCAGCGCTTTCGCACGTGCGGCGTTTGGCGACGAGGTGATCGAACATTACCTCCACTTTTTCAAAACCGAGCAGGCAGCGTTTGATCGGGCGGTCACCAACTGGGAACGCGCCCGCTATTTTGAGCAGATTTAAGGAGCAGTCACAATGCGGCTGGAAGGCAAGGTAGCACTCATTACGGGCGCGAGCCAGGGAATCGGGCGCGAAACGGCGCTGCTGTTCGCCTCGGAGGGGGCGAGCGTCGTCGCGGTGGACGTGAAGGACGACACGGGCAGCGAAACCGTCATGGACATCGAGGCGGCGGGCGGCAAAGCGATTTACGTTCACGCCGACGTGTCGAAGGCGGCGGACTGCGAGAACATGGTCAAGGTCGCGGAGAGTACGTACGGCAAGCTCAACGTGTTGTTCAACAACGCGGGCATTATGCACGGCAGCGACGACAACGCCATGACGACTGAAGAAGCCGTCTGGGATTTGACGATGCAGATCAACCTGAAAGGCGTGTTCCTCGGCTGCAAATATGGCATTCCGGCGCTGCGGCGCGCGGGCGGCGGCTCGATCATCAACACGGCCTCGTTCGTGGCGCTGCTCGGCGCGGCGACACCGCAGTTGGCCTACACTGCCAGCAAAGGCGGCGTCCTTTCGATGACGCGCGAGTTGGCGGTCATTCACGCCCGTGAGAACATCCGCGTCAATGCGCTGTGTCCCGGCCCGCTGCGCACCGAACTGCTGATGAGCTTCCTCAATACCGACGAGAAGAAGCAGCGCCGTCTCGTTCACGTGCCGATGGGTCGTTTTGGCGAGGCGAAGGAAATCGCCTATGCCGCGCTTTATCTCGCCTCGGACGAGTCGTCCTACGTCACGGGGACGGAATTCATGGTCGATGGCGGCATCACCGCCGCTTACGTCACGCCGGAATAACATCTTTTTGCACTGGAGAAATGGCTTTGTAGGGGCGGGTTTCAAACCCGCCCAGCATTTGTAGGGACGCGATTTATCGCGTCCGTCATAGCGGACGGCATTTATGCCGTCCCTACACATCGAACGACTTCATGACATTCGATCTCATCTGAATGTATTCAAAATCAGGACAGAAGAAAACATGGTCGAAGTACAAACTCCATTCGCGGGATTGGCAATTGGCGGTAAGCGCGTCGCCAGCAGCGACGGCAAGACCGCGCCTGCCTACAATCCGGCGACCGGCGCAATCATCGCGCAGGTCGCGCAGGCCAACGCCGCTGATGTCGATTTGGCGGTCACGACCGCGCACGCTCAGTTCACCAACGGCAAATGGAAGCAGATTCACACCCGCGAGCGCGGCCAGATTTTGCAGCGGATTGCCAACCTCGTGCGGGAAAACCTCGAAATGCTGGCGCAGATTGAATCGCAGAACGGCGGCAAGCCGATTGGCGGTGCGCGCGGTGAGATGAGCGGCGTTGCTAACACGTTCGAATATTACGCGGGCGCGGTCAACAAGGTGCATGGACAGACCATCCCGGTCAACGCCAACGGCACGTCGCTGACTTTCCGCGAGCCGTTCGGCGTCTGCGCGCTGATCGTCCCCTGGAACTTCCCGTTGGTGATCGCCGCCTGGAAGATCGCTCCCGCGCTGGCGATGGGCAACACGGTTGTCGTCAAGCCCGCCAGCGCGACTCCCTTGAGCGTCCTCGCGCTGGCTGATCTCGCCCTGCAAGCCGGGCTGCCGGAAGGCGTGTTCAACGTCATCACCGGATCGGGCAGCGTCGCCGGATCAGCGCTGATTCAGCACCCGCTGGTGCGCAAAATCTCCTTCACGGGATCGACGGAAGTCGGCATGGGCGTGATGAAGCAAGCTGCCGATGGCATCAAGCGCGTCTCGCTCGAATTGGGCGGCAAATCCGCCAATGTAATTTTCGCCGACGCGAACCTCGACGTGTGCGTCGAATCCTCGATCTTCGCGGTTTACGACAACAGCGGTCAGGACTGCTGCTCGCGCAGTCGTATCTTCGTCGAGCGCCCGATTTACGACGAGTTTGTCGAGCGCTTCACCGCGCGCGCCCAGACGCTTAAGGTCGGCGATCCCGCCGACGAAAGCACCGAGCAGGGGCCGCTGATCACGCCGCAGCACCGCCAGAGCGTGATGAATTACATCCAGATTGGCGACAGCGAAGGCGCGAAGCGCGTTTGCGGTGGCGATGTACCGACCGCCGCCGATCTCGCCAACGGCAATTACCTCACGCCCGCCGTCTACGTCGATGTCAACCTGAAGATGCGCATCATGCAGGAAGAAGTCTTTGGCCCGGTCGTCGGGATTATGCCTTTCGATGGTGAAGCCGAAGCGATCCAGCTTGCCAACGACACGCCCTACGGACTGTCCGGTTCGATTTGGACGCGCGACATTGGTCGGGCGCTCCGTGTCGTCCGTTCGATTGAGACGGGCATGATTTCGGTCAACAGCAGCAGCAGCGTCCATATCGAAGCGCCGTTCGGCGGCATGAAGCAGAGCGGCATCGGGCGCGAGCAGGGCATGGCCGCGCTCGATCACTACAGCGAATACAAATCGGTCTTCATCGCCAACGATTAAGCTATACTAACATCCATCGTAGGGACGGGATTTATCCCGTCCGCTGATTTCCGTTCATCGCCAACGATTAATCGCTGCATAACATGAACCGATTTTGTAGGGGCAGGTTTCAAACCTGCCCTTATCGTTTCTGAGAGATCGGAGATACGCTATGTCCGAAATTCCCCTGATCCTCGTTCCCGATGCCGACGATCCCGACGGCGCGGAACTCCATGTCGATGGCGCGATTGGAAACGAAGCCTATCGCTTTCTGTTTGACACGGGCGCGGCAAAAACCAGTGTACATACCGACGATTATCTCGCCGGATTCCCTGCCATCGACACACACAGATCATCCGGCGTGTTTGCGCCGAGCAGCGAAGACCTGATCACGGTGCCGAGCATCACCGTCGGCGCGATCTCGAAGCGCGATTTCACCCTCGTGCGGTCGAGCGCGCAGTCCGGTCGCCCGATCAGCCTGATTGGGATGGATTTGCTCAAAGACTATCGACTGCACTTCGTATTCGATCAGAAGCGCGTGCTGGTGGATGAGGACGTTCAGCCGGATTATCCGCTGCAAACCCTGACGATGGATCAGCGCTTTCACCCCTACGTCGAGGTGCAGTTTGACGGTGCAGCAGGGCAGGCGGTGTGGGACACAGGCGCGAGCATCACGATTGTCGATCTGACCTTCGCCCAAAATCATCCGGCGCTGTTCGAGGAAATCGGTCAATCGATGGGCACCGACTCGACCGGGGCGCAGATGCAAACGCCGCTGGTTCGCGTAGCCGTTTCTCAGATTGGCGGCTGCGAATTCGCGGCGCACAAAGCCGCCGTCGTCGATCTCTCTGCTGCGAATGCCGCGCTCGCAATCCCGATGAACCTGATTATCGGCTATCCGCTCTACCGTCAGGCCAACTGGTATTTCGATTTCCCTCACAGAAAATGGGCGATTTCTAAGAGACTTGTTTAGGGCTTGCACATCTTGCACTCGCTGTAGTGATTTGAGTTTTTCCTTCCCCAATCACTTAATTCCTGCCTGTCAAGCGAACATATCTTTTTATAGGTAGTTGTCGTGTAATTAGTTCTCTGGGCAGTTGAGACAAAAGCGCAGCTTGCCCGGTGCAGCATACAGTATTCGCTCGCGCCCGAATGTTTTGAAGCGTTGATGACAAATCCGGTTGGGTAGTTATGCACCCACCGCAGATATTCCTGCTCATCATTGTCGAAGGTAATCAT
>DASZXN010000017.1:0-2073 GCA_035545875.1 Phototrophicaceae bacterium | reverse complement strand
CAAAAATGAAGAACGGCAGGCACAGCACCGCGCCAATCCCGTAGACGTAGTGGACGGGCTGCGGGGGCTGCAAGCCGAAGAATAAAACCATGCTCAGGCCGAGCAGCGACTCGACGATGCTGAAGACAACCACGCCGTAAGTTGCGCGGCGAAACCAGCGTGTCACGTCGCCGTGTCGGAGCAAGCCGATATACACGGCGATCAGCAGCATCACCAGCGCGATGCCTAATCCAATCCGACTGAGCCAGTAGTGAACCGAGAGGACGAACGGCAGCATCAACGACCTGCCGTTTCCGAGGCGGCGCGCTGCGACGGCGGCACGCGCGCGTCATCGGTCGCGTTGGCCGTTTGCATGTAGCCGAGGAAGATCAGAATCACGCCGAGCATGATGCCTACATAATTGAACTGAACCAGATTCAGGCTGACGAGCGCGCCGCCGAGCGCGGGCAGCAGCCCGCCTGCCGCGATCAGCCAGTTGCCGACCATGCGGCTGCGCAGGATTTTCTTGCGCCCGAACAGGATCGACGAGTAGATCGCGCCGCCGACCAATGCGACTGTGCCCCAGCCGTTCATCGCGCCGACGAAGGCCGAGCGCGACTTATCCGGCTGCAAGACCTGATGCAGAATCACGTTCATATCGACGCCGGGCTGCCACGCCGCGCCGTTCATCGGCGTGAGCAGGAGCATCCAGGGCAGAGTCATGACGCAGACCAGAATCAGCGCCATCTCGATGTTGCGGGCGATGTTGCCGCGCCGGATCAGGAGGTAAACCGTTCCCTGACCGAGCCAGGGCGCAGTCGCCAGCGCGCCCGTCCAGTACCATAGGCCGAAGAACAGCGGACTCCAGACGAACGACAGCACCACCTGACTGAACGCGCCGATGGCGTAGAGCGTCAGCCCGATTCCCCAGGCGCGCAGATGCGGGCGCTGCTTGCCTTCCTTGAGCGCGCCGCGCCAGCGCAGCAGTACCATGACCGCGAAAACAACGCTGATCACCGTCGTGATCAGCGAGAGGATCATCGCCAGACTGATTGACTGCATCCTGATTCCCTCGTCAATTGATGTGTAGGCAGCCGCCGAATCCGTGAAAAACTACACAAATCTGCTAAATTATAACAAGATTTTGAGAATGGGGACTAGCGGCTCGAAGGTAGGGAATGGAAATTTCCGGGGGATGTAGAGGCGAGGCATGTCTCGCCCGAATGAATCAGACCCTCGATCTTCACCACTCCCCGAAGGTAGAGACTGGGCTGCGCTAGTGCTTGTGCGGCGAAGAAGTCACCGCGCGGGTTACGGCGTCGCGCAGGAGTTGGGGATTGAGCGGCTTGAGCAGAAATTCGTCGCCGGGGCGCAGTTTCAGCGGCAGCAAGCCTTCGTGAGCGCTGAAGATGATCACGCGGGTGTTGGCGAAGCGGGGCGTCGCATAGATGTAGTCCAGCACTTCACGCCCCGATTTGCGTGGCAGCAGCAGGTCGAGGATGATGACGGTCGGTACGTAGCGATTGAGCATTTCAAGCGCCTTGACGCCATCGGATGCTTCAATGACCTCGAAATTCATCCGACGCAAAATTTCGTGGTAAACCGTGCGCGTTGGATCATCGTCATCGACTAGGAGGACTTGATACGGCATGGCGATCAACTTTGGTGACCTGCACAAAATTGCTACTGGAACCGAACGGACATTACAAAATTCACATTATAGCGATTTTTCGCCAGGATGCGAATCTCGCCCGACCGTTTCATTATACCTTACGATTCACGCGTGTCCATGAGTATAAAATGATAGCGGCTCAGCTCCTGATTGCCGATGAACAGGCGCACCTCGTAATCCCCGGATCGATAGCCTGCCTGATTGCCGAAGAAGAAGTAGCTGCTGCCCGAAGCGCCGAGGCTCCAGGACAGCGTATCGCCTTGCAGCGACGCGCCGTTGCGGTACAGCACCCGCGACCATGCTGCCCCATTGTCCATGTGATCGAAGGATACGTATACGTAAACGCGCTTGATCCCCGCTGAGAACTGCTGCATCGGCGACGGCTCGCTCGCGCTGTACTGATCCGAGACGGCATCGACTGT
>DASZXN010000016.1:0-5896 GCA_035545875.1 Phototrophicaceae bacterium | reverse complement strand
GCGACGACTTGACCGAGCATCAGCACGCCGCCCATGATGCCTGCCATGCCCGCGTCCATCTCGAACCTGCGCACCGCGTAGATCGTGAAGGAGGCCAGCCCAATCGCCGCGACCTGGGCGACGATGCGCACAAAGATGAACAGGCGGAAATTGGTATCGCGCCGCAAAATATCGCGCAGTCCACCCCAAAACTCGCGTGCCGTGCGCGCCTTCTCGTGGATCGGCGGCGTTTCCGGCTCGCGGTTGGCGGCCAGAAAGAACCAACCGACCGTCACCGAAACGCCTGCCAGCAGGAAGCACAGGGCGAAGCTCTGTGGCGCGGCGAAATGCACCAGAATGATCCCGGCGAGTACGGTGCTGCCGCTCTGCATCAGGTTCGCCAGCGCCGACTGCAAGCCGTAGAACGTCCCACGCAGCCCCGGCGGGATCAGCTTGGCGATCATGCTCTGCCACGCGGTTCCGGTCAGCCCGCCGCCCATCGACTGCCACGTGACGAAGATAAAAGTCAGGATCAGCGTCAGATTGTTGCCGAGCGATGCGGAAAACAGCGCGATCAGCGCCAGCACGTAAAAGGGGATGCGCTCGTTGAGCGTCATCAGCAGCGACATCGGCTTGTAGCGCTTGAGCTGCGCGACCCGATTGGCGGTCAGCAGTTGCGGCAACTGCCAGCCGATCATGCGCATAGCGGCGATCAGGCCGATGAGTACGCTCGAATGGGTGAAGCTGGCGACGAACAGCGGCACGACTGCCACGTAAGATGAGAAGCCAAGCCCCAAACCGAACAGCGATCCTTCAACCTGGTTGATGATGAAGTTATAGCGGACGTTCTTCTGGATCTCGGCCTGCACGGGAAGTCCTTTAAATCTGTTCCAGATAGGGCGATGTCGGGACGAGAACCGGTTCTACTTCAGCAATTTCGCTTACCGCGCTTTCGGCTTCGGTACTGTTGCCGCCGGATGTAGGCTGTTTAGGCTGTGGACGCATGAAATAGATCATAATCACGGTGATGAGGCCGCTCACGGCGGCAATCGCAAACGTCGCCTGATAACTCACCGCGTCGGCCAGCCAGCCGCCGAGCAGGGGCGCGGCCAGTGTTGCCGGAGCGGTCAGCGTGTTTGCCATGCCGATGTAGTAGGGGCGCTCTTCCTGCGCGCCGAATTCGACCGTCATCGCCATGACCGTCGTCCATAACCCGGCGCTGGAGAACCCGGCCAGCGCAAAGACCAGATAGAACCAGCCGAGGCTGGGCGCGAACAGCGCGACCGCCGAGCTTCCGCCGGCCAGCAAAATACAGAGCGCGAACATCACCCGATGGCTGTAGCGGTCGCCGAGCCAGCCGAACAGTGGGTTCGAGACGGTTGTCGCCAGCATCAGCACGGCGGTCATGATCCCGGCAGTCCCGTCGTCCATGCTGAAATGGCGCACCGCGTAAATCGTAAAGAAGGCCGTGCCGAGCGCCGCGAACTGCGCCAGCATCCGCACGGCGAGGAACAGGCGGAAATCACCATCGCGACGCAGAATGTCAAACAGACCCCGCCAGAATTCGCTCATGCTGCGCGATTTTTCCAGCGCGGGCGGCGCGTCCGGCTCGCGCGCCGAGCCGAGCGAGATGTACGAGAAGATCATGATGAAAGCCGTGCAGAAAAAGCACAGCGCGAAGTTCCCCGGCGCAGCCACCTGCACCAGAATGATCCCGGCGAGGACAGCGCTGGCGCTCTGCGTCAGATTGGCGGCTGCCGACTGCGTTCCGTAGAACGTGCCGCGCATTTCCGGCGGAAAGATTTTGGCGATCATGCTCTGCCAGGGGTTGCCGGTCAGACCTGCGCCCAGTGCCGCCCAGATCACGAAGATCAGCGTCAGAATCAGCGCGAGATTTTTGCCGAGCGCATTGACATTCAGCGCGACCAGCGCCAGAAACAGGAAGGGCAGGCGCTCGTTGATCGTCAGGAACATGATCAGCGGCTTGTAGCGGCGCAGCCGAGCGACTCGATTCGCGGTTAACAACTGCGGCAGTTGGAAGCCGATCAGGTGCAGGGAAGCAACCAACCCGATCAGGATGCTGGAATCGGTTAGGGTCGAGACGAACAATGGGATGACGGTGACGAACGAGGAAAAGCCTAAAGCGAAGCCATAGAACGCACCGTCCATGACGTTGACGGTGAAGTTGAAACGCAAGTTCTTCTGTATTTCGGCGCGCAAGGGAGAACCTCACTGATAACTGTAAGATTCTATCATCCCTTACTCATAATAAATAGAGTCCGCATGGACTCCGATGGTTAAGGGGTAGTTATCGTTTGTTTATCCCGCACGCGGCGGTTGTGGGATTGTAGGAGCCTTGCGGTCGCGTAGGGGCGAGGCACGCCTCGCCCTTACCAAAGCAGCTTCGATTACTCCGCATCCACTTCCGGCGCGATCTCACGCTGGCTGCGGAACTGCGTCTCGTACAGTTGGGCGTACAGCCCGCCCTGCGCCAGCAGCGTCTCGTGCGTGCCGCGCTCGACGATCTGCCCGCGATCCATCACCAGAATTTGATCTGCCGCGAGGATCGTGCTCAGGCGGTGCGCGATCACAATGCTGGTGCGCTGCACCATGATCTTTTCGAGCGCGTCCTGAATCAGCGCTTCCGACTGGCTGTCGAGGTGGCTGGTCGCTTCGTCGAGCACCAGCACACGCGGGTCTTTGAGGATCACGCGGGCGAGCGCCAAACGCTGCTTCTCGCCACCGCTCAGGCGATAGCCGCGCTCGCCGACAATCGTGTTGTAGCCGTCGGGCATGTCCATGATGAAATCGTGGATGTTGGCGGCTTGGCAGGCCGCTTCGACCTGCGCCTGTGTCGCCTCAACTTTCGCATAGAGCAGGTTGGTCAGAATCGTGTCGTGGAACAGGTAGGTTTCCTGGGTGACCATGCCCACCGCGTCGGTCAGCGAGGCGAGCGTCACGTCGCGCAGATCGTGACCGTCGAGCGTAATCCGGCCTGAGGTCGGATCGTACAGGCGCGGAATCAGGTAAGTCAGCGTGGTCTTGCCTGCGCCGCTCGGCCCCACCAGCGCGACCAGTTGCCCCGGCTCGATCTCGAACGACAGGTGTTCGAGCGCCGTCTCGCGCGCCTGCGATGACTTGCCTTCACCGCTGGCGGGCTTGCTCTCACTGCCCGACAGCACCGCTTTCACGTTGTCGATTCGTCCGTAGCGATGGACTTCGCTCAGTAAGCCCGATTCGGAACGCTCGTAGCGGAACGTCACGTCCTCAAAGACCAGCCGTCCGCTGACGTTGTGCAGTTGGATCGCGTTCGGCTTCTCCGCGATTTCCTCCGGCAGATCGATGATCTCGAACACGCGCTCGAAGCTGACCATCGAGGCCGAGAACTCAATCGGCGCGTCGATCAGGTACTGCATTGGCCCGTACAACTGACCGAGGTAGGCGGCGAAGGCGACAATTGTGCCAATCGTGAACACGCCGCTCAGGACGAGATGTCCGCCGACCCAGTACACGAGCGCCGTACCGATCACGCTGACGCCGCCGAGGATCGCCCAGAACTGGCTGCCGAGTACCGCGCGTTCCACGCCGATGTCGCGCACACGTCCGGCGCGGTTGGCGAAGCGATCCGTCTCCTGCGCGCGCCGTCCGAACAGCTTGACCAGCAGCGCCCCGCTGATGTTGAGCGTCTCGGCAATCATGGCGTTCATTTCGGCGTTCAAATCCATTGCTTCACGCGCGATGACCCGCAGCTTGACGCCAATCGCGCGCGCGCTCAGGATGAACAGCGGAAACACGGCAATGCCGAGGATCGTCAGCCGCCAGTCGAGCGTCAGCATGATGCCCAGGGTCGCCACCAACTGCACGACGTTGGTCACGATGCCGACGATGTTATCGCTGATGGCGCTCTGCGCGTTGACAACATCGTTGTTCAGGCGGCTCATCAGTTCGCCGGATTTGGTATTGGTGAAGAAGCGCAGTGACATCCGTTGCAGGTGCGAGAACAGGCTCACGCGCAGGTCGTAGATCACGCCTTCGCCGACGCGCGCGTTCACCCGCCGAATGATCACGCCGATGATGCTCGAAAACACCGGGATCAGGATCAGCCCGAAGGCCAGCAGATCGAGGCGCTGGGTATCGCCGCTCGGCAGCGTGTGATCGATCAGGTCACGGAAGATTAGCGGGGTGAGCAGACCAAGCCCGGACTGAATCAGGATCAGGATCAACCCGATCACGATCAGCGTGCGATATGGCCTTGCGTAAGCCAGCACGCGCTGGATCAGTCTCCAGCTAATCTGCGGCTTGGTGTCATCCTCCGACGAATATGCGTAACGCCACATGCTGTTGTTCCTGTTGTGCTGTGCTGCTCTATGTGCTTACAGTCGTCAAAAGTGAACGATTTGCGCCGAAGAATAGCTATCGTAGGGGCATGGCGCGCCATGCCCCTACACAAATATGGCGATTGTTCAACTGGACGACTTTGCCACTATAGCGGATTTGTCCCCGCGCCGGAACTGGACAAAGGTTGAGGTCAGCCCCCGACTTGTGGCGTGGTATTTACCTGATCGGACTGACCGCCCCCGATGACAAAAGCAATCGGCTGTCCAATCTGCTGACCATCGACGGTCAGCGTCACCGACCAGTTACCGGGCGTGAAGGCCACGTCGGAGGCGGGCAGATGAAACCAGATACATTTGTTGTGGACGGCGAAATTAGGCTTCCAGGGATAGGTTTTCACGTCCTGACCGTTGGCGCTGAAGGTCGCGGTCAGGTTAGCGCCGGCGGCAATATTGGCGACTGCCACGACGTAAATATCGGTCGCGCTCGAACTGAAGCTGGTCGTCGGGTTGATGGCGCAGTCGTCGCTGCCGACCTGCGTCGCGAGTTCAACCTGGCTCAGTGGGCTGTTCGTGTTATTGGGATTGCCCGGCGCGGGAGCCGGAAGCGTCGCCGTCGATTGGGTAAGCTGGCTGTTCCCCTGCGCGCTGCCCTGACTGTTGACCTGCGGCGCGCCCGGCGTCAGCAGTGGGTTGGCGATCTGGGGGATGTCGCTGGTATTGCCCGGCGACTGGGACTGTGCGTTGTTGTCGGGTGGCGCGGCAGGCGTGATCACGTTGGGATCGATGAAGAGCGTCCCCTGAGCGATCAGCGTGGCGGCGATTTGCGTGCTTTGCAAATCGACCTGGCCGACGGCGGTTTGCGCCCCGGTCAGCGTGGACATGAGCCGATCCGCGTTGACGGTCGCAGTTGCGCGCACAGCGGCGATCTGTGTGCCATCCTGCGCGACTTCCAGATTTTCGCTTTGTAGATCGACGGGGGAGGAGAAAAAGTTGCACGCGCACAGCAGGGCGCACGCGCTCAAAATCATACTGAAGGTGATGAATCGTTTCATAGACGAACGGTCTCTACATCTGCAAGTGCCGTTCCAGTGTACCAGATGCGCGGCAATGCGGCACGGGTAGACCTGTCCGTTCGGAGAAATCAGTGTAGTAGGGACACAGCGAGAAGATGTCTGAAAGTCCAGCGAACGGCATTCAGTACGCCGAAAACTGGTCGGGGCGTTGCACGCAACGCCCTGCTTGCTCTTCTTGACTCTTGGGCTGTGCCCCTGCTGATTTCGTTCGCAACTTCAACGGATTGAATCGGTCACTTAAACGTCCAGAATGAAACGCGCCGCCGGACTGAGCCGTTCGTAGGTTTCCGGGCGAATGTAGGCTTTCTGATCCAACTGCTGCTGCTGGTCGCGCCGCGTGAAATATGAGTGCATCGCCCGACGGGGTTTGTCGGTCGTATTGAGCGTGCCGCCGTGCCAGGTGTGCGAATTGAAGATCACGACCGTTCCGGCGGGCGCGGTCAGCAGGATTTCGTCGGGGTGCGGCTGGGTCGGGTCAGGCATCACGTCGCGCGGGACTTTGCCGCT
>DASZXN010000015.1:0-12988 GCA_035545875.1 Phototrophicaceae bacterium | reverse complement strand
GGATGCCGTCAAGACGCTGCTCGAACATGGCGATCAACTGGGCAGGAAAGTCACCACGCGCTAGCGCTCAATCCGCGCATTTTGTTGGGGCGTACGGCTGTGCGCCCATGCGCATCAGGTTAAGCCCTCACTCTCAATCTCTCTCCCTCAGGGCGAGAGACTTAAAATCCTGCTGACCCGTTGTTCTCCCTTCTCCCTGAGGGAGAAGGGAGAACAACGGGTCAGCCGGATTTTAAGTCTCTCGCCCTAAGAGCGCTTCTGGAAAGCGGGAGAAATATCGCCCATTTCGAGGGGGGTTTCAGAAACCCTCTGAGGGAGAGAGATTTAGAGTGAGGGCTTAACTTGATGCGCATGGGCGCACAGCCGTACGCCCCAACAAAATGCGCGGATTGAGCGCTAGCGCGTGGTGACTTTCCTGCCCAGTTGATCGCCATGTTCGAGCAGCGTCTTGACGGCATCCGGCGTGTGCGCTTCGGCATAGATACGCAGGATCGGCTCGGTGCCACTCGGACGGATCAACAGCCAACTGGCATCGCTCAGATAAAATTTAACGCCGTCCAGCGTATCGACGCGGACGACGCTCTCGCCGTTGAGCATGGTGGGCGCACTGTCAGCTAACATGCGGACGATCTGTTTCTTGGGCTGCTGCTGCGTCAGCTCCACGTCGCGGCGGGCGTAATGGGCAGGCCCGTAATTGGCCTGCAAATCGGCGACAATCTCGTGCAGCGGCGCCTGGTGATGCGCCATGATTTCCAGCAGGATCAGCCCCATCAGGATGCCATCGCCAACCGGGATATGCCCGCGAATGGTGATCCCGCCGCTCTCCTCGCCACCGATCAGGATGTCTTTCTTCATCATCAGGTCGGCGATGTGATTGAAACCAACGGGCGTTTCGTGCAGGGTCAGACCATACTTCTGCGCCAGCGCATCGATCATCATCGTCGTCGAGACGGTCTTGACGATCTCACCGCGCAGCCCCTTGCTCTCGACCAGATGGCGCAGCGTCAGCGCGAATACGGTATGGGGGTCGATGAAGCTGCCGCGCGCGTCAATCGCGCCGATGCGGTCGGCGTCGCCGTCGGTCGCCAGCCCGACGCCTGCCTGCAAGCGCTGAACTGCCGCAACCAGTTCGTTGAGGTTGCGCATGATCGGCTCCGGGTGAATCCCGCCGAAGCCCGGATTGAGCGCGCTGCGAATCTCGGTCACGTGCGTGCGCGTGCGCGAGAGGATGCTGGCAAACGCGCCGCGTCCTGCGCCCCACATGGCATCGTGAACAATGTTTAGTTCGCCCTCAGAGATTTTGTCGAGATCGATCAGCGTGCTGAGGTGCTGGTAATACGACCACGAAGGATCGAAACGGCGGATCATACCTGTTTCCACAGCATGATCGTAGTCGATCATGTTCGGCCCACGCGCTTCGCGCTCCAGTAAGTCCAACTGTTCTTCGACCAATGCACAATCCTCGGCGACAGCGCTGCCACCAAAGGCCGACTTGAGCTTGAAGCCGTTGTAACGCGGCGGGTTGTGACTGGCGGTGATGATTACACCCGCGTTGGCGTGCTTCTCGACGATGTTGTAAGCAATCGCGGGGGTTGGTGCGTCGGTGCGTGTCAGCCAGGTGACAATCTCGTTACCCGCCAGCACGCGCGCCACTTCGACAGCGAAGCGATCCGAGAGGAAGCGGGTATCGTAGCCGACGACCATCTGCGGCAGGTCATTGCCCGTATGCTGCTGGTTGACGAAATCCGCCACCGCCTGCGACAACTGCCGCACGTTGGCAAAGGTGAAGGTGTCAGCGATGACGGCGCGCCAGCCATCCGTGCCAAAGCGAATCATAGGGACACTTGTTTCCTTGTAAGCAAAATCGAGACGTGCCTCATACAACCGTTCTTAAATCGGCTGACTCTATAATTCTACCAAGCCTTGCAAGATCATTTTAAAAGTGGATAGGTATTGTTAAATCATCGTACTGACGTAGGCTTACGCGCCTTCAGGAGAAAACGTCGGTTGGTGAAGCGAAGCGGCTGGCGCTTTCGATACAAATCGAGAAGCTGATCGGCATAGCGCTCAACCGAGAAATCAGGCGGCGCGCTCCAAATCGCCGCATGAAGAAAATAAACCAGTGCTCCCATATCATCAAAGGTCACCTCACCAGCCCATGCTTCAGCGCGCTCAATGATCAGACCAGCGTCGATCAATTCCCGTGCGCAGTTCTGAAGATTGACGTGCAGAAACGCGGACTGGTAACCAAACGGTGCCAGAAACTCGCCCAGTTCACGACCATCGACCTGCTGTGTGAGGAAAACACCGCCCGGTTGGAGGATGCGAGCAACTTCCGCCGCATCGTAGGCTTCGTGGCGGTTGATGACTACAGCGAAATCGTTGTCGGAAAACGGCAACCGCGCGTCGAGGCCGCAGTCGTAGAAAACGACCTCGATCCCGTGTGGATTGAGATTAGCCTGCGCGACCGGGGTATTTGGAGCGTAGCCTTCAGTGGCGATGACGTGCGCAGGCAGCGCATCCTTGAAACTGAGCAGCACTTCGCCGCCGCCCGTGCCCATATCGAGCAGCGAATCGGCCTGCGGAAGCAGTTGTCTCACCAGCGCTTCATACGACCAAGACGGCTGATCCTCGTGCCAGCGACCGTTCAGGTGCGAGAAATCCCAGCCCTGAAACGGCTGCTGTTCCTCGGCTTTCCATGCTGCGATCAGCGCTTGATCGTCATTCGCGCTCACGTTTTGGACGAACCCAGCCCGGTTTTCGTGAGCAGTTCGTTGATGCGCTCGGAGGTGGGATCAAGGTCATTGAGGATGCTGTACGGGAGATTGTGCATACGCACGTATTCCGGCAGCGTCTTGAGCGTATCCACGATGTCATCGGGGCGCAGTTGATCGAGGCGAATGCCCGCCGATTCGAGGGTGGCGCGAATCGGGGCGACATCCTGCCCGTGCAGCACGCCCGCGATCAGAATGCCGGGGCCGACCATATCGGCATAAGGCATCGGTTTCCCTTTGCCCGCGCGCGGCTCAATCGCGTAAGCGAAATACTGCTCGCTGCCTTCCTGCGGTCGGTTGTGTCCCATCTGGTTGGTCAACTGAACTTCCATGCACACCAGATCGAGCAGGTTACGCAGCGCTTCGACGTTGCCCTTCCCCACGCCCGCCGCAATCTTGAATGCCTGCTGCGCGATGCCCGCCATCAAGCCTGCCGCCCAGGGAACGAAGCGCGTATCCGGCGTGGTCTCGTTGTGCTCGGCGGCATAGCGCCAGTCGAGAATGCCCGTGACAATCGTCAGCAGTTCGGTGATGGCCGCGCCGCGCACATTCGGCGGTGCAGCGCGAATCACGTCCCAGTCGATGATGATCTTTTCGGCTGGCCCGGTCGTGATGTAATTGACGGTGCCATCGCCGCGATTGGCGACCAGCGCCGTGAAAAATCCGTCCTGGCTCAACGACGTTGGAAGCAGGACGACGGGCAGACCTTTTTTCCAGCCGACGTACTTGGCCGCGTCCGCGACCATACCGCCGCCCACACCGTACACGACCTGCACCTGCGGCGGCAGATCGTTCGCCAGCGAATCGAGGTAATCGCTCTGGACGTGAAATGGCTCGGCCTGAACCACCAGCGGCAGGTTCAAAATCGGGCTGACTGCCGCCCAGGAGCGTTCGCCAGTCAGCAGCGCGACGGGTCGCTTTTCCTGCACGTGAATCAGATCGTCAATTTCAATTTTCGGCAGCGGCCAGATCGTTGCCATGCGACGCGCCCTCCATTGAGCGAGAGAAAGCGGCAAGTAGTCCCAATCATAAACGGAATTCCAGTTTTTTCCAATTCACGCGGGAAACCGCAACAAATTTGGAATCTGCTGATTGCCGTGCATCGAATTGTTGCAATTTACGCTTGTCTGAAGTGGCAGCATGAGCGACAATTAACCAAAATCAAGAGCCTGCTGTGAAAGAGTTCGTTTATGTCTCTCCCGTCGAATGACACGTTAGTCGCCTTTAGCGGCGATGTCCCCTGGCAGCAAATCGAACCGATCCGGCGGCAGTTTCAGCGCGCGCTGGAAACTTTGGCCGCCGATCACGCCAACGATCAACTGCCGCTCGATGCCTTATCAGAGGCTATCGGCGCGCCGGTCACGACTTACTACGATTCGAACGATCTGGCCTTAGGCAACACGCTGGTCACCGACATCAACGGGCGGAAAATTGTGCTCGGCAGCGCCGTCAGCGCGCGCTACCGCAGCGGGCACACGATGCTCGAAAGCATCGTACCCTATAACCTGAATCCGAGCGTCAATCACACCAACATCCACGAGACCGAAGACTCGCTGACGCGGCTGCGCGTCCTCGGCGCAGAAATCGAGTTGGGGCTGGTGCATCGCGACGGCGCATCGCCGAGCGAGGACGAGGTGCAGGGCTATATCAAAGCGTATTCGAACCACGCCATGCGCATTGGCGTTTACCCGCGTCTGGATCGGGAAGCCTGTCAATATCAGGTCGAGGCGCATATCGCGCCCAGCGTGGGCTATAACAAGACGCGCAATGCCCTCAACGGGATGCTGACCGCGTTCGCGCTGGCGAGCCGTGAAACCGGCATGACCACGATGATCTTCTCGTGCTACCCGACCGAATCCGACTTCAAGATGACCGATCACCCGAAGGTGCTGACGGCAGGCGACCTGATGGATGAAGTCAACGGCATGTTCCCGGAATATGCCGTCAAACTGCGCGAGGTGCAGGATCGCTACTTCGTGCCGCCGGAAGGCAGCACCTACATCAATATGTTCCGCAATCAGGGCTGCCACATTCACATCGACCTCGCGGGGCGATCCGAAGCGCTGGGCCTGCTGACCTTCTACACCGTACTCAAAAGCGCGACGGCAGTCGCCAATTCCGCCGTGCTCAAGGGTTGCCCATTCGTCAACGGCACGGGCGATCCCGAACTGCTGTGCGCGCGCGAATATCTGCGCTCGGTCACCGTGACCGGACGCTACCTCGATCTGCCGCTCAGTCCGCATTTTTCCGATACCGGGCTGGATCAATATTCGTCGCTGCTCAAGCTCGAACGCGCCAACGCGACCGGGCGAGCAATGATGTACGACATTTACGACAACGAGCCGATCTCGCTGATGCACAACCCGATTGGGCGTGTCCGGCCTGATCTGGGCACGCCGAAGCGCGTCTGCACGGTCGAAAGCACGGGAATGCCGACCAATATCAGCGCCTCGCGCATGGCGGCGGTGCTGGTCGATTTCGAGTTCAGTCACGTCGTGATCGAGTCGTATTTCCGCAAATACGGCTGCGATCTGTCGGCGATGCAGGACGATAAGCTGATGTGGGATATGGTCGGCCCGCTCGACCTCGACACCTTCCGCGCGATGGAGGATCAATCGGATCGCGTCGGCAGCGACATGGTGCTGACGCTGCACAGCGGGCGGCAGGTGACGCTGGCCGAGTTTTACGACATGAAGCGCCGCTTTATGCACCGCGCCCTCGAAGAAATTGACGAGATTGCGCCGCGCGACATTGACGAAGTATATTCGAGTCTGGAGCGCATGATCGAGCCGCCGAGCGGACATGCCGCCACGACCATTCAACAGTACATTGTCGATCCCAAGCTGCGCAGCACGGGCAACTGGGGGCGCATCCTGCGCGACGCCTATCTCGAAGCGGGCGGCGTGCCTGGTAAACATCACCCGGACGCAGTGCTGAAAGTCGTCAACGAGGTTCACGACGCCATGTGCCAGCGCTACCTGAACGAATAAACGGAGCAATCCCTGATGGTGGATTCGCTCTCGGTGGTCATCCCGGTCTATCGCAGCGCAGGCAACCTGAACCTGCTGGTCGATGAGTTGGAAAAAGTGCTGCCTGCGCTGGCCGCGCAGTATGAGATCATTCTGGTCGATGATGGCAGCCCGGATCAAAGCTGGGAAGCGATTCAGGCGCTCGTGCAGGTCAACCCGCGTGTGCGCGGCTTCACGCTCATGCGCAATTACGGTCAGCACAATGCCCTGCTCTGCGGCATCCGGCAGGCGCAGTACGAGATCATCGTCACGATGGACGACGATCTGCAAAATCCGCCCGATCAGATTCATAAGCTGCTCGACAAGCTCGCGGAAGGCTACGACGTGGTCTACGGTACGCCGCAGCGCGAGCAGCATGGCCTCTGGCGCGACCTCGCCTCGCAGGTGACCAAGCTGATCCTGCAAGGCAGTATGGGCGTCGATATCGCTCGCAGCGTGAGCGCTTTTCGCGCCATGCGCACGCAAGTGCGCGATGCCTTTATCGACTATCGCAGCGCCTACGTCTCGATTGACGTACTGCTGACCTGGGGCACGACCCGCTTCGCAGCGGTTCAGGTACAGCACGATCCGCGCCGCTACGGAACCTCGAATTACACCCTGCGCAAGCTGATTCGCCACGCGCTCAACATGATCACCGGGTTCAGCACGCTGCCGCTCCAACTCGCCAGCCTGGTCGGGTTCGCGCTGGCGGTATTCGGCATCCTCGTGCTGGTCTACGTGATCGGACGCGCACTGCTGTTTGGGATCGTCGTGCCGGGCTTCGCCTTTCTCGCTTCGATTGTGGCAATCTTCTCCGGCGCGCAGTTGTTCGCGCTCGGCGTGATCGGGGAATACGTGGCGCGCATCCACTTCCGCACCATGGATCGCCCGGTCTACACCGTTCGCGCAGCCACCGATGAGCATCAGGATACGTAAGTGCGCTGGCTGGCGCTGGCCGAGCTTGCGATCTCAATTGCGCTCGGCGCGCTGCTGCTGAGTTCCCCGACGACCTTTGCCTATTATCGCTTTGGTCTGCTGGCGCACCTCGTGATTGCAGCGCTGGTGTTCCTATGGGCACGTCAAAGGCAATATTGGCTGCTGATCATCGTGAGCATGATCGGTCTGCCGCTCGCGCTGATCGCCCTGCCCGCCCATTTTGGCGCGCTCGATCTGCTGCTGATTCTGTGGACGCTGGCAGCGCTGCCGCTGATCAGCGCCGGGTTGATCGGACGCGAGATCACTGATGGCTGGAGCAACCTCTATCGCCCCATCCTAATCGCCGGGATCAGCGCCGGATGCGTCGTTAATCTGCACTCGCTTCGTGATTTCCCGAACTTCTCCGCGACCGACGAAGCGATCATCTTCAACTACATCGATACGCTCAAGCGTACCGGGCAGGTCGGCGCGAGCCTAATCCCGTACAACGCGCCGATTGTCACGGGCAATCTCTACCTCGACGCGGCAGCGCTGTGGACGGACGCACTCACCGATCCCTTCGCGCTGCGCGCTTTTTCGGCGCTCGGCGGTCTGCTGCTGATCGCCGTCGTGTTTTTGACAGCACGCGCCCTGCGCGACTCCCTGACCGGGTTGATCGCGGCGGCGCTGCTGGCAACCAATCTGCTTTGGCTGGCGGTGTCGCACGTCGCGCGGCAGGAAATCTGGCTGGCAGTGTTCGTCTGGGGAGCGGTGTGGCTGTCGCTGGCAGCACGTAAACGCCAGTCAATCTGGCTGGCGGCGCTGGCGGGAGTGATCGCCGCCCTGAGCGCTGACGTGCATCCGTTGGGCGCGTATGCCTGCATCGCGCTCGGCATGGGGTGGTTGGTCGAGGCACGCCCATCCATAGTAGGGGCACGGCGCGCCGTGTCCCTACAAGCAAACCGCCGCTTATTCTTTGGCTTTATTATCGGTGGACTGATCGGCACAGTATATTATGTCGCTGTTCATATTCTGCCCAATCCGGGCTATTTTCTGGCTGGCCTGCGCGACGAACTGGTCAGCTATGGCGCGGAAGGCTCGAACCCGCTGGCAGCGATGATCGCGCGTCATGCCAATTACGTGGCCTCGAACCCGCTGGAAATCGTGCTGCTGCTGATCGGAACCATCGCGGCGCGGCGGCAGCGGCGGTTGATCGTCATCGTCGGCGTGCTGATCGCGCTTTACACCTTGACGGTCGCTGATCCGAACCTGTACTATCCAATTATCTGGATTACGGGTATGGTGATCCTGACGGCGTGGACGCTGCGTCACGCTCAGGGGCGCTGGCGCGCGCCGCTGCTGGCAGCTTTTTTGGCAGCGTTCATGCTGAATGTTGCCCTGATCGAGCGGCAGGTACAGGCCGACTGGAATGGGCGCTCGCTCGCCGCGATTGAGCAGGTAGCAGCGGACGTTCCGCTGAATCAGCATGGTTTGGGCGAGTCGTTTGTGTATTTGGCGCTGCGCGACCCGCGCTTCACGGGCTTCACCTTCGTCAATTACTGGGCGGCAGGCGCGGGAGTTGCACAATGGGACGTGGTGCAGATAATCAAGCCGGATTGGATCGTGACGGTGCGCGACGAAAGCGCCTTCACGCCGCCCTTCAATACCCTGAGCGTCGATGTGCCGCACATGCACCTGCCGATCCCGGACACGGCGCTAGCGCAGAGCTACCATCGGATCGACACGCTGACCACGAGTGTCGGCATATTTGAAATCTGGACAAGACAGAGGTTTTGATGCGGGTTGTACTGGCCTGCGCAACACGGCGCGGTTATCGGGTGTTGGAAAAACTGATCGCGTTGATGCCGGAAGCGGCTTTGACCGTCTTCAGCTTCCGCGAGGAAGCGCACGAGCCGCCCTTTCTGGACGACATGCGCACGCTGGCGGAGAGTCACGGCGCGCAGTTCTTCGAGACGCGCAAAATTGGCTCGAAACACGAATTCTGGGAGACAACCGCCGTCGATCTGATGCTGGTGGTGAGCTGGCGCTATCTAATCCCGGCGCAGGTTTATCGCCAGCCTGTGCGGGGGACATTTGTGCTGCACGACTCACCGCTGCCCCGCTATCGGGGTTTCGCGCCGACGGTCTGGGCGATCCTCAATGGCGAAGATCACACCGGCGTCACGCTGTTCGAGATCGCCGATGACATGGACAGCGGTGACATTGTAGCGCAGCAACGTGTGCCGATTGAACCGGACGATACCATCGCCGACGTTATCGAGCAGGTCACACAGACGTATCTGAGCGTGATCGAAGCGACTTTGCCTGCTCTGCTCGACGGCACGGCAGTACGCACACCGCAGGATCAATCCCTGGCGACCTTCACCTGCAAGCGACTGCCCGAAGACAACCAGATTGACTGGAAACTGCCGACCCAAACGATCTACAACCTGATTCGGGCGGTCACCTACCCTTATCCGGGCGCGTTTACGTCGCTTGGTGGGCGCAAACTGACGATCTGGACGGCCAGCCCGGTCGAGCGGCGCTACGTCGGCAGTGTACCGGGGCGCGTCGTCGAGATCAGCCCTGAGGGCAGCGTCGTCCTGACCGGCGATGGCGCGCTCCTGATCCGCGACGTGCAATTCGAGGGTGAAACGCGCGCGGTCGCCTCAACTGTGCTCAACGGTCTCTCGCTGACGTTGGGGCGCTAGGAGCAGTGATGACTACAATCACCATTCCCTTCAACAAGCCCGCCATGCTCGGCAACGAACTGACCTACATCGCCGCTTCGGTGCAGAGCGGCAAAATCTCCGGCGATGCGACCTACTCGAAGAAGGTTCATGCGCTGCTGGAAACCGAACTCGGCGTGCCGAAAGCGCTGCTGACGCCTTCCTGTACACACGCGCTGGAAATGTCGGCGCTGCTGCTGAAGATTCAACCAGGGGACGAGGTGATCATTCCAGCCTTCACCTTCGTCTCGACCGTGAACGCCTTCGTGCTGCGCGGCGCAAAGCCGATCTTCGCGGATATTCGCCCCGACACGCTCAATCTTGACGAGGCGAAGCTCGAAGCGCTGATCACGCCGCGCACCAAAGCGATTGTCGTCGTGCATTACGCCGGAGTCGGCTGTGAAATGGAGGCAATCCTGCGGATTGCTGCGCGGCACGGGCTGGCGGTGGTCGAGGACAATGCGCACGGGCTGTTCGGACGCTACAAGGGCAAGCCGCTCGGCACGTTCGGCGCGCTGGCGACGCAGAGCTTTCATGAGACCAAAAATTTCACCTGCGGCGAGGGTGGCGCACTCCTGATCAACGATACGGAACTGATCGACCGCGCTGAAATTGTGCGCGAGAAAGGCACCAACCGCAGCCGCTTCTTCCGGGGGATGGTCGATAAGTACACCTGGGTGGACATCGGGTCGAGCTATCTACTCTCCGACGTGCTGGCGGCCTATCTGTATGCCCAACTCGAAGTCCGCGCCGAAATTCAGGGACGCCGCCAGCGCATCTTCGACACTTACAACAAGGAACTGCATCACTGGTCACGCGAGCACAGCGTTAGCCTGCCGACCATCCCGGATCACTGCGAGCAGTCATATCACATGTTCTACCTGCTGCTGCCCGCGCTGGAAGTCCGCACCCGCCTGATCGATCATCTGAAGGACAACGGGATTCTGGCGGTGTTCCACTATCTGCCGCTGCACCTCTCGGAGATGGGGCAGCAGTTCGGCGGCAAAGCGGGCGATTGTCCGGTGACCGAGGATGTCAGCGACCGTTTGCTGCGCCTGCCCTTCTACAACGACATGACTGAGGACGAACAGGCACGGGTAATCGCGGCGCTCTACGGTTTCGAGGATTGGTGAGCAGCAAAACGGTCGCAAAGATGCAAAGGATTTGGATCAAAGGGCTTTACGTTGATGCCCTGCAATCCGACTCAAGCGATAATATCAATCTAAATTGTCTTAAAAACACGCTAACGATTTTTGTGCTATAATAGCGCCATTGTGAAGATCGTATCGTTTAAAAATAATCCTTATATTTTTCTTACGGGACTCTGATTTAATGGAATAGTGAGAAAGGACGACGCGACGCACGCAGGAGTGCGTCGGTCAAGTGATTCTATGGCAAAATCCAAACCAAAGCTGCGCATCATCCCCCTCGGAGGCTGCGGAGAAGTCGGCAAGAACATGACGGTCATCGAGCTAGGGAAAGACGCGATCATCATTGATACGGGCGTCATGTTCCCGGCCAACGACATGCTCGGCGTCGATTACATCATCCCCGACTTCCGCTACCTCCTCGAACATAAAGACCTGACGATTCACGGTATTTTGTTTACGCATGGGCACGAAGATCACATTGGCGCAGTCGCGCACGTGGTCGATGCCCTGCGCCATATACCGATCTACGCCACGCCGCTGACGGCAGCGCTGATCGAGGTCAAGCTGCGCGATGGTCGCAATCTGCTCAACCAGACGACGATCAACGTCTTCAATCCCGGCGCCGACCTGCAAGTCGGCCCGTTCAAGATCGAGAGTTTCCACGTCACCCACAGCATCCCCGACTGCGTCGGCTTCGGCATCAACACGCCGTATGGAATGGTCGTCCATACGGGCGACTACAAATTCGACAACACGCCGATTGACGGCAAAAAGACCGATTACGCCAAGATCGCCAGCTTCTCGCAGCGCGGCGTGTTGCTGCTGCTGGGCGACAGCACCAATTCGGAGAAAGCGGGCTGGACTCAGTCGGAAGTTCTCGTCAACGAAGCCTTCAACGACGTTTTCCGGCAGGCCAAAGACCGCATCATCGTGGCGACCTTCGCCTCGCACATCTCGCGCATTCAGCAGGTGGCGAATCTCGCCAAGCAGTATGGGCGCAAGCTGGCGATTGCGGGTCACAGCATGACCGAGAACGTCAAGACGGCGCGCAAGATCGGCATTCTCGACATCGACGACGATCTGCTGGTCGATCTGACCCGTATTAACAGCTATCCGCCGCACCAGATGGTCATCATGGCGACGGGTTCACAGGGCGAGCCAACAGCGGTACTCGGTCGTCTGGCGACGGGGCAGCATCGCAGCCTCGACGTGATGACAGGCGACACGATTGTCGTCTCGGCGCATACCATCCCCGGCAACGAGGAAACGGTCAGCCGCACCATCAACAAGCTGCTTCAGCGCGGCGCGAACGTGATCTATGACCCGCTCTACCCGGTACACGTCTCAGGCCACGCCTGTCAGGAAGAAATGAAGCTGATGATGACGCTGGTCAAGCCGAAGTATTTCATGCCTGTTCATGGCGAACTGCGTCAGTTGACCGCCCATTCGCGGCTGGCGATGCAGTTGGGTATCCCGAAGGAAAACATCTTCGTGGTCGAGAACGGTACGGTGATCGAGGCTGACAAGTACGGCGTACGGACGGGTGAGCGCGTCCCCGGCGGCTACGTCTTTGTCGATGGCAGCGGCGTCGGGGACGTGGGCAAAGCGGTCATCCATGACCGCGAAATTCTGGCGCGCGACGGTTTCATCATGGTCGTCGTCAACGTCGATTCGGAATCCGGTCGCGTGATTGGCGACCCGGAAATCATCTCGCGTGGTTTCATCTACCTGCGCGACGCCGATCAACTGCTGGTCAACGTCAAACAAACGGTCAACGACGTGATGATGAACATGCGCCAGAGTCGCAACGGCAAGCGGCGCGAGCGCTTACAGGACTCGTTGAGCAAGATGCTCTACAACGAAACCAAGCGCCGCCCGATGGTTTTCAGCGTGATCAACGAGCGCTGAGGCGGCTGCGCGAACCGGAATAGTCCGCTGATGTGGCCGATGGGAAAGAAGCGCAGTCGTTTCGGCTGCGCTTTTTCGATCTGTGTGGCTTCGTGAACCAGTTCGGCGTGGCGCAGGTGGCGGTCGATCTCCTGCCGATTCGCTCTGGCAATGAGCAGCGCTTGATAATCGTTCATGCTGAGTCGTCCCTCTCTCTTTGATCTCACTGTAGCAGGAGCGCGCCGGGCTGTGAACTGATTTAGAAAAAACTAAATCGGTTGATAGTCAGCGACCTTTGACATAGAGTCACGTTGAACATTTGTCCGAGAGGCCGAAATGATTACGCTTCAACTGAGTCCGGGTGACATCGAGAAAGTCCGTTTTGCCTACAGCCCCTTGATCGAGGTGGTCAGCAGTTTCAAGCTGCTGCGCACGCCGGAATATCAGGGCGAATACGCCACGTGGATTGAAGAAACGACGCGCCTGTTCAAGCACATCGACTTCCCGTATATGACGGCGGTCAT
>DASZXN010000014.1:0-13173 GCA_035545875.1 Phototrophicaceae bacterium | reverse complement strand
CCCTCACTCTAAATCTCTCTCCCTCAGGGCGAGAGACTTAAAATCCTGCTGACCCGTTGTTCTCCCTTCTCCCTGAGGGAGAAGGGCTAGGGGATGAGGGCAAAAACACACCGGCTCAATCCTTAAGTTGATGTGAATGGGGGGCACGATATGCCGTGCCCCCTACGTTTTGTGCAAACGATCTGGGGTTAATTCGCGGGGTTGTGGAGCAGGCGCTCGCGGATGTCCTTGACGATGGTGCGCACCTGCGGATCGCTTTCCATATCTTCGGCGATCTTGTTGCAGCTATGCAGTACGGTACTGTGCGTCCGTCCGCCGAAGGCATCGCCGATCTGCGGCAGCGAGGCCGAGGTGATCTCGCGGGCGAGATACATGGCGATCTGGCGCGCCTGATTGATCGCCCCGGTGCGGCGCTTGCCGACCAAATCCTCGACGGTCAGGCCGTGATGCCGCGCGGTCAGATCGAGTACCTGGGCGACGGTGACGTGCTCACGCGGGCGGCGGTAGCCTTCGAGAATGTCCTCGGTCACGCCTGCCGAAAGCGGCTGACGGGTGAGCTGCGCGGTGGCGACAACCTGATTGAAGATGCCTTCGAGTTCACGCACGTTGAGCTTGGCGCGTCCGGCGATCATCTCGGCGACGTGGCGCGGCAGCATCAGATTGCGCTCGCTTGCCCAGTTGCTCAGGATGGCGAGGCGCGTCTCGAAGCTGGGCGGCTGAATATCCATGACGAGGCCGCCTTCAAACCGCGAGCGCAGGCGCGCTTCGAGCGTCGTAAGGTCACGCGGCGGACGATCCGAGGCGAGAATCACCTGTTTATTAAAGGTATAGAGCGCGTTGAAGGTGTGGAAGAATTCTTCCTGCGTGCTTTCTTTGCCGGCGATGAACTGAATGTCATCGACCAGCAGCACATCGACCGAGCGATATTTGTCGCGGAACATGGCCTGCGTGCGCTGGCGAATGGCATCGACCAGATCGTTCGTAAAGACTTCCGACGGGATGTAGATCACGCGCAGGTTGCGAGCTTTGCACGCCTGCGCGACCGCCTGCAACAAGTGCGTTTTGCCGAGGCCGACGCCACCGTAAATAAAAAAAGGATTGTAGGCGCTGGCCGGACGCTCCGCGACGGCTTGAGCCGCCGCGAAAATGGTCGCGTTTTCGCTGCCGGGAATAAAGCGATCAAAGGTGAAGCGTGGATTGAGTTCCGTCTCCGGCAGATCAGGGCGCTGCGGGCGAGCGACCAGTTCGTGGAGCGGCTTGCTGGCATCGCGCTCGCCAGCGAGCGTGTGGTCTTGCTGCGCCAGCAGCCGAAAGAGCGGCAATTCATCGGAAGCCTGCTCGGAAGCCTCGACAGGCTTCGGCTCGGCGGGCTTATTGATCTCGAAGCGCAGCTCAACGCTCTGCCCGCAGACATCACTGAGGACGCGGCGGACGTTGCGATACAGGCGATGTTGAAGCATGTCGCGGGCGTAGCTGTTCTTCACGCCGATGACGAAGTGACACGGAGTTTCGCCCACGCCGTCCTCGAAACCCAGCAGCACGGCACCACGCAGCCACGTTTCAAAGCTGGCGCGGTCAAGCTGCATCTCCAATTGATGAAAAGCGGCGCTCCAGGCGTCTTCAGGATTCACAAAGTTCTATCCAGTTTGTATTGGGCGAGTGCCCAACCCGATATGTAACAGACAACAAACAAAACAAACCTACACGGCCTCAAAAGCCGATTCGTGACAGTCTATCCAGTTGGCGTCAGTAGGTTTTGTGCCCACCGGGTAGATGAGGCGGTGGGGAGATTACGGGAGGCTAATCGTTAGCTCACCATATTCAACAGTATAGCGGAATGTCGGTCTGGTCACAACCCGATCAACCTTAAAAAGCGGAAACTTTTAAGGTTGGGATAAAAACGGTTCTAACCTTCTGAAATGTTGGAAATCGGTTTAGGCGACTTGCGGTAGGAGTCATCCCAAAGCTAATCTGGACTCTTGCGATACATCAGCGAAAGCCGGGGAGCGAGTTGGGATAAAAAGCTAACTTTTTTAAAATGATGATCGTTTGATTGTGAAATCGTGAATCTTTTAACATTGGGATAATTTCTACCAGAGGCGGTAATTACGGAAATTACAGCGGCGGATAGATGGGTCAAAGGAATGATCTTTGACCAATATGACAAATCGCCTTAAATAACAGTAGACTTTACGGAGAATTGTGTGTAGAATGTACTTTGTAAGTTAAATTTCACCTTTCGATGAAGCTGAAGCAGGTAGGGAAAGCGATGCCAGACTTTCACGAAGACCGCACAACGTACTACCAGGATGAACCGGAGGATTACATGGAAGAGCTGCACACGGAAAAAACTGGCAAGCCGGATGTAATCAAGGTCTCGGCCAAGTCGCGTTCGACGGCAGTGGCTGGCGCGATTGCGGCGGTGATCCGCGAGCATCGCTACGCGGAAGTACAGGCGATTGGGGCGGGCGCGGTGAATCAGGCTGTGAAAGCGCTGGCAATTGCGCGCGGTTACCTGGAAGGCGACAAGATCGACATCGTTTGCACGCCCTATTTCACCGAAGTCGATATTGAAGGCCAGGAACGGACAGCCGTACGCTTTATCGTGGAGCCTCGTCCCTAACAATAATGCGCGCCGACCTTCATCTGCACACCAACGCATCAGACGGACAATACAGCCCAGCGGAGTTGGTCGAACTGGCTCGTCAGTTCGACGTAATCGCAATCACCGACCATGACACGACTGACGGCATCAAAGAAGCGCAGCGAACCGCTCAACACTACGGTGCGCCGATCATTATCCCCGGCATCGAACTGAGCGCCGAGGACGCAGAAGGCGACGTACACGTACTTGGCTACTACATCGACATCGATAACGTCGATTTTCAGGCTGAACTCACCCGCTTTCGTAACAACCGCTACGAACGCGGGCAGCGGATGCTCGAAAAACTGGCGGCCATGAACCTGCCGCTCGATTGGGATCGCGTGCTTGCGATTGCCAACGGCGGGGCGATTGGCCGCCCACATATCGCGCGGGCGATGCTGGAAGCGGGCTACGTCGAATCGGTCAAGGACGCTTTCAATCGTTACATTGGCAATGATGGCCCGGCTTATGTCGCGCGCACGCGGCTTTCGCCCGAAGAATCGGTCGAACTGATTCACAGCGTGGGTGGCGCGGCGGTGCTGGCGCATCCCGGCCTGCTCAAAGATTATCGCGCTCTGATCCTGCGGTTGATCGCGGTCGGACTCGACGGCGTTGAGGTCAACCATCCGTCGAACTCTGAGAATGTGCGCCTCGATCTACGCGGGATTGCGACCAGCAGCAACTTAATCATGACGGGTGGCTCGGATTTTCACGGGCCAAAAGTCAAGCCGGACATCACGATTGGCATGGTTTCGCCGCCGGAGGGCGCGGTCGAAGCGCTCAAGCTGGCTGCCGCCCGCTACGCCGAACACTGAACCCGCAGGTGATCACTCGATTGATCGAGTGCGGGCGTTGCACGCAACGCCCCTACAGAAATCCAACTGATTTGATCTGTCATCGACTACGCCGAACATTTATAGCGCAGGCGGATAATCGAGCAGCATGACTTCGAGCGCCAAGCGGGTATTGGCGTTGGTATTGAGCATTCGCAGCGTGCTGCGTGTGGCGTTGAGCGCTGCCAGCATCACATCCGAAGAATGGGTGTCGGAGAGTGCTTCTAACGCGGCGGCATGATCGACGTTGGTCACGTCAAGGCCGCTGTGCTCGGTCAGGAGCAGCGCGTCACGCCAGTAGGTTTGCCAGAGTTCGAGCAGGGTGACGAGCGCGCCCTTATCTTTGGCGAGATCACCTGCGAGATCGAAACGTTTGGCGCGATTCATGGTGAGCGCGTCTTCGAGCAGCTTGAGCGCCTGCTCGCGCTGGTCAAGGAGATCAGGCGCTTGGAGCGCGCGCAGCGCCCAGCCGATGCGCCCGCCGCTGACTCGTGCCAGCAGCGCGGCTTGCGTGTCATCCACATGATACTGATCGCGCAGGAGCGTCTCGACGACCTGAATCGGCGCGGGGCGCAGGTGGATGACCTGACTGCGGCTGGTAATCGTCGGCAGAATCGCTTCGAGCGAGCGTGTCAAGAGGATCAGGATGGCGTGCGGCGCGGGTTCTTCGAGCGTCTTGAGCAGAGCGTCCTGCGCACGCGGTTGGGCGGCATCGAAATCGCGGAAAATGGCGATGCGGTAGCGCGCTTCGAATGGCTTGAGCGCCAGCCGCTGAATCACGCTGCGAATTTCTTCAATTTTGAGCGGGCTGGTTTCTGATTCCCGCGCGGAATACAATACGTCCGGGTGATTGCCGCTCACAATGCGCTTGCACGACGAACATTCGCCGCAGGGCTGAACCTCAGGATTGGTGCAATTGAGGGTCATGGCGAAGGCGCGAGCCAGTGTCTCTTTGCCGACGGATTCCGCTCCGGCGATCAAATAGGCATGACGGACGCGCCCATGCGCGATGCTCCTGCGCAGGTGATCGACGGCCCAGTCATGCCCGTAAACGTTCCAGCTTGCTTGTTTATTTTTCTTTTTCATGGGCAGAATTTTACCTCAGACAGCATGGGCGTTCTACCCAGACCAACAGCGAAAAGCTAAGAACTAACGCAAAAGGCGCAAAGAAAGGCGCAAATTCAGTGCTGCTTTAAGAACGAATAACGTTCGATGAAAAAAGTCCGGCCTGCTTTACGTTTTGCAGAGTCTCGGATACTATGGGAGTATTTCCCGCTTTATTCACAGGTCAATTAATGGATACCTTGCCGGAACTCACACCGGAGAATTACATCAACCGCGAACTCAGTTGGATCGACTTCAACTGCCGGGTACTGGCACAGGCGAACGACGAAACGATCCCGCTGCTGGAGCGGATCAAATTTCTGGCAATCGTCAGCAGCAATACCGATGAATTCTTCATGGTGCGGGTGGCGATGGTGCATCAGCGCTTCAAGCTGGGGCTGCCGACGACACGCCCGGATGGGGTATCCTACGGGGTGCTGATGGAGCAAATCCGCGAGCGGATTGCCGAGATGATGCGCCAGCAGCGTATCCTGATGCAAGACCTGCTCGCTCGGCTGGCGGATTACGGCGTGGTGATCACCACCGTCCAGAACCTCGACCCGATGTGGCAGCAGGCCGTCCACGACTATTTTGTCGAGGAAGTGTTTCCGGTGCTGACGCCGCTGGCGGTCGATCATGCCCATCCGTTCCCGTTCATCTCCAACCTGAGCCTGAATCTCGCGGTCTCGCTCAAGCGCGAGGACGAGCGCAACGGCGACACCGAATTCGTGCGCCTGAAAATCCCCGACATGATCCCGCGTCTGGTCAAGGTCAACGATGTGCTGCGCAAATACGGGCACGGCCTCAAGCCGGAAGGCGATACTTTCGTCTGGCTGGAGGACGTGATCACCCAGCATCTCCATCTGCTCTTCCCCGGCATGAAAGTGCTCGACTATTCACCGTTCCGCGTGACGCGCAATGCCGACATCGACTACGAGCACGAGCAGGAAACGCCGGAAACCGACATGAGCCAGGTGATCGCCGAGAGCCTGAGCAAGCGGCGCTTCGGCTCGGTGGTGCGGCTGGCTGTGCCGGAAGGCATCAACAAGCAGACGCTCAAGCGCCTGAGCGATCATCTCGGCATCGATTCGAAGCACGACGTGTATCTGGTCAACGGCGCGCTCGGCGGCAGCAGCCTGATGGAACTGATGGCGGTGGATCGTCCCGAACTGAAATACCCGACCTATCTGCCACGCCTCTCGGACGATCTCAACGGCGACGAGAGCATCTTCGCGGCGATTCGCAAGCGCGATTATCTCGTCCATCATCCTTATGACTCGTTCCTGCCGGTCGAGACGTTCTTCCAGAGCGCCGCCCGTGACCCGAACGTGCTGGCGATCAAAGCGACGTTGTACCGCGTCGGTCACAATTCGCCGATTGTACGCGCCCTGATGGACGCGCGCGAACATGACAAGCAGGTCGCGGTAGTGGTCGAGTTAAAAGCGCGTTTCGATGAGGAAAATAATCTGGAATGGGCGCGCGCGCTCGACGAGAAGGGCGTTCACGTGACCTACGGCGTCGAGGAACTACCCGTCAAAACGCACGCTAAAATCGCGCTGGTGGTGCGGCGCGATTCGGACGGTGTGCGCCGTTACGTTCACCTGAGCACAGGCAATTACAACTCTTCGACGGCGCGTCTGTACAGCGATCTCGGCCTGTTCACCTGCAATAAAGAGATCGCGGACGACGCTTCGCGATTGTTCAACCGTCTGACGGGGTACGCTCCGGCGACCTCGTATCAACGGCTATTGGTTGCGCCGGAATATCTGCTCCCCGGCATGGTTGACCTGATCGACGGCGAGATCGCAGCAGCGCGCAAGGGCAAAAAGGCGCGCATGATCCTCAAGATGAACCAGCTTGAGGAAGACCTGATCATCCAGAAGCTCTACGAGGCGTCGATAGCGGGCGTGCAGGTCGATCTGCTGGTGCGCGGGCTGTGCTGTTTGCGCCCCGGCGTGCCCGGCCTGAGCGAGAACATTCGCGTGATCAGCATTGTCGGGCGCTATCTGGAACACGCCCGGATTTTCTACTTCCAGAATGCTCCGGCGGAACGGCGCGTCTATATGGGCAGCGCGGACATGATGCGGCGTAATCTGCACAATCGCGTCGAGGTGGTGTTCCCGATCCTCGATCCCAAGATTCAACAGCAGTCGCTGCGGATTCTGGCGACCGAACTGCGCGATAATCAGGATGCGTGGGAACTCAATTCCGACGGCGGCTATACCCGTATTCAAACGGGGGAGAATGATCCGCCGCTGCGCAGTCAGTGGGTGTTCATGGAAGACAGCTTCGGCCTTGACGATTTGCCTTAAAACGGGATGTTCCGGGGTCAGCGCATCAACATGGGCTGGAAGGTCATCAAGGGACGCCATGAATCGTAGGGACGCGCTTGATCGCGTCTGCGCCAGCGGACGACATGAATGCCGTCTCGACAAAACTCGTATCCCTCGCTTATGACCCGACGTGGAGATTTGCTGCGCTGACCCTGCGGGATGTTCTCGACAAATTTACGCAAACGTGACAGAATATTAACGGACGCTTTCCTCTGCTGGAGTAGGCTCGCTTAAATAATTCCGTTTTTTAGAGAATTCTTTTCGAACAATGATCCCGATTTTTACGGAATGCGGCAGCCTGCAATGAGGAGAAGCGGATTTTGGATCTGTGCGTCATCGAAGGCGATGGAATAGGACACGAAGTTGTTCCGGCAGCGGTGCGCGTGCTGCAAACGGTCGCGCCCGACGTGGTCGTCAAAAAAGCGGAAGCCGGTTGGGACAGCTTCATTCGACAAGGCAACTCGCTGCCTGACGAGACGCTCCGGCTGGCGCTGGAATGCGGCGCGGTGCTGTTCGGCGCGGCGGCGTCACCTTCGTATCCGGTGGATGGTTATTACGTGCCGATTGTGCGACTGCGGCGCGAACTGCGCACCTTCGCCAGCCTGCGCCCGACTCACTATCTGCCCGTGCCGACGGCGCGTCCGGGCGTCGATCTGCTGGTGATCCGCGAGGCGACCGAAGACCTGTACATCGGCCACGAGCATACCGAGGACGAAGGTCGCACGGGAATATCCGAGAAAGTGATCACGCGCACGGCGACCGAAAACGTCGCGCGCACGGCCTATCAGTTGGCGCAGCGCGACGGACGCAAGAAGATCACGGTGGTGCATAAGGCAAGCGTGCTCATGCAGTCGGACGGCCTGTTCCGGCGGGTGGCGCTGGAAGTTGGCGCGCAGTTCCCGCAGATTGCAACCGAAGAACTGCTGGTCGATACGGCGGCTTACTGGATGGTCAAAGACCCGACGCGCTTCGACATCGTGCTGACGCCGAACCTGTACGGCGATATTCTCTCGGATATGGCGGCGGCGTGGGGCGGCGGGTTAGGTCTCGCGCCTTCCCTAAGCCTCGGCGATACGGCGGCGCTGGCCGAACCCGTGCATGGCTGCGCGCCGGACATCGCGGGCAAGGGCATCGCTAACCCAACGGCGACGATTCTGAGCGCGGCGATGCTGCTGCGCCATCACTGGCACCGCCACGAGGCGGCGCTCAACATCGAGAACGCGGTCAAGGCGACACTCGAAGAAGGCGCGCACACTGCCGATATATCGTCCGAGGATGCGATTTCGACGTGGGAGTTTACAGATAAAGTTTGTAAACATTTGGTTTGAAGTCTGAATTTAGTGTGAATATTAACGACAAACATAACTTTTGGCGTGCTTAATGGTCGATCCTTTTGTAGAATAAAGAATGAATCAATCCGTTCAAATTTGGCGATGCTTTTAGTGAAACTCCGGTATGAGTAACTCTGTACTTGTCGTTGATGACGATCCGGTGTCCATCCACCTGCTGGAAATCATTCTTCAACGAAGCGGCTATCGTGTTCTTTCGGCGTTGACCGGACGGTCTGGGCTGGAACTGGTCATGTCCAAGCACCCGGACGTGGTGATCGTCGATGACATGCTGCCGGGCATGACCGGCGGCGAGATGTGCCGCCAGATCAAGGACACCCCCGAACTTCGGCAGACCCCCGTGATCCTGATCAGCGCCGGGATGCGCGTGCAGGATGTATCCTACATCCGCAAGGTGGGCGCGGATTTCGCGCTCGCCAAGCCGATTCTTCCCCGCGACGTGATCGAAGCGATTGAGAACGCCCTGACGCGAATTTAATCAGCGGCGCTGTGCCTGATTGCGCGGCTCCTCGGCGGAATTATCCTCTTCCTGTTGAGCCAGCAGGTCATCCAGACTGACCCGTGACAAGCGATTTTCCGCCATAATCGCGCGCGCTTCGCCGCTCAGTTCGCCGTCCTGCTCCAGATGACGGCGGATAACGGCATCGGTGTTTTCCTTCCAGCCGAAATTGTGCTCGGCGATCAGCACGCCGTCGGCCAGCACGCGCAACTGCCAGTCGGCGTGTAAAGCGTGACCGTCGTGAAGCGGCAGGCGCGCCGCCGGGGTGATCAGATTGCGCCCACGCTCGAAATCACGGTCTTCTTCGTGGACGAACAGAATTTGACCATCGCTGTCGCTGATCTCGAAGCGAATCCGTCCGCGCGCGCGCGTCGGCAGGCGCAGTTGCACGAACGGCTGCAAATAATCGATGTCGTCAAGAATCGGGCGGGTGCGGTAAATCATCGGGGGATTGTCACCGCTGTAGGTGATCAGGCCGATGTCAATCGGCAGGACGTGCATTTCAGTTGGGTCAAGACCTGCCTGACGCACCGATTCGAGCGCGTGCTTGTAGACCTGATCCTCGGCGGGCTGTCCCGGCATAGCCGCGCTTTCGTCCGCCTCACGATCCCGGCTGACGCGCTCGGCGAAGGGACTGCTGGAAGTCGAGCGGGTTGTGTTGAACTGACGCGCCAGTAAAAACAAGCCGATGCCAACGAGCACAATTGTTGCTGCCGGGTCGCCTGTCGAAAGGCCGACGATCAGCAGCAACAGGCCGATCATGATGCGGACAAAACGCTGATCGATTTTGCGGTTGCGACTGCTCATCCGTCGAGCACTCCGCTTTATTGTTGGCGATTGCTGCGGCTGCGCAGGAGATCCTCAAGACTGAGCGGCGCTTCTTCCTGCTGGTTTTGCTGGTCTTGAAGCCTAATCTGGCGGTCGAGTTCCGGGAAGCGCTGGGCGCGATTGTCATACGACGGCGCGAGGCTGAAGGTGTGGTCGCCTATCAGGTTGCCATCGACCAGCACGCGCAAATCCCAGTCGCCGGACTGAAAGTCGGCGCTGTGATCGGCCAGCGGAAGCTGATGATCGGCGAGAATGTTCATTTCGCCCTCGTGCAGATAGGGCTGCATCTCGTGGACGTAGTGGACGCTGCCCGTCGAATCGGCAATCTCAAAGCGAATGCGCACGGTACGATCCGCATCGTCGGGCTGGACGTGCAGGGTAATGAAGGGGCGCACACCGTCGTCATCCAGCGAGACGTTGCGCGTGCGACGCATAGTCGTTCCCTGTGAATTCGACTGCGCCGTGATCAGGCCGATGTCGAGCAGCGTCAGCCCGGAATCGCTCAGACCACCGCGCCGTTTGGCGCGATCCACCGCTTCGCGCGCCTCGTTGCTCATGCGCATCATCGCCATCGACGAGCGCGAGCGATCCACGATCTGATCGGGGTGGAAATCGAGCACCGTCGCGCCGACTGTCCCCAGATAGATCGCCAGCAGGGTCGCGGACACGGCTGCGCCGCCGATACCCGACAGCACGGCAATCGCCACCATCGCGCCGAGTACCGTCAGCCACGCAAAATTTCGCCTTTGTAAACGCATAAACGTTCCACTTCTCAAGTGATCTCGTTACAGAAAAGTATACGCGAAAATCGGGCTTTAGGTTGCTGTCTCCTGCGCGGCACGCGCCAGCGCCGCCCACTCCTCCAGACTGAGCGTTTCAGCGCGGCGGCGCGGATCGATCCCCGCGCGTTCGAGCAGGGCAGCGCCTTCACTGCCGAGCGAGTTCTTCAACTGTTTGCGCTTCTGCGAAAAGCCTGCTTTGACGAGGCGAAAGAAGCTCTGCTCGTCCGGCACATCGACGGGCGGGCGCTCATAGGTATCAAGACGGACAACCGCGCTGTCCACTTCAGGGCGCGGCCAGAAGATCGCGGCTTTGAGGTGCGCGGCGATCTGCACCTTCGCGTAAAACTGCGCGCTGACCGCCAGCACACTCATATCGCCCGGCTTGGCAATCAGGCGCTCGGCGACCTCAAGCTGCATTGTGAGCACCAAGCGGCGCGGTCGATGCTTACTTTCGAGCAGCGTGCGCAAAATCGCGCTGGTGATGTAGTAGGGCACGTTGGCGACGACGACGTAATCGGCATCACCGACCAGCGCCGGAACGTTGGCTTCGAGAATGTCTTCGAAGACGAACTCGACATTGGGGCGATGGCTGAAGCCGGCCTTGAGAATCGGCTCCATGCGCCGATCCAGCTCGACGGCGATTACGCGGCGGGCGGCCTGCGCCAGCTTCTCGGTCAGCGCGCCTGTGCCGGGGCCGATTTCGAACACGGTGTCGCTCGGCGATAGCTCGGCAGCGGCGACGATTTTGTCGAGAGCGTGCTCGTCCTGAACAAAGTTTTGGCCCAGACTTTTCCTGGGGACGACCTGATAGTAATCAAGCAGCGATTTGGGATTCATGCCTCTATTATACAACACGTAGATATGTAATCTCTCATGAAACATTTATTGACTTGTCAACACGGATAATGTATATTGTAATTAAGTTTGACATTACGTTCGGGTATGTTGCTCAACGTAGGTAATCATCCGAGACCTCAGGAGTATAGAGGGAAGATCATGGCCGATTATGAAGTGAGACGACGTGAAACTGTAGTGCGGCGTGAGCCACCCGTAGTCGAAGAAGAGTACGTCGAGCGCGACCCGGTCGTGCAGGCGCAGCGGCAGGTGATTGAAGACCCCAGCGCCACCGGTCGCGTGCTGGTGGCGCGGATTGCGGGGTTGATCTGGCTGCTGTTCGGCGCGCTCGACCTGCTGATCTTCGTGCGCATCATCCTCAAGATGATCGCGGCCAATCCGGGCAGCGGCTTCGCGCAGATCGTTTACGACGTGAGCGGCGTGTTTCTGCTGCCATTCTCGAATCTGGTCGCTTCCCCCGTGATCGGCACGGGTGTATTCGAGATTTCCTCGATGATCGCTATCGTCGTGTACGCGCTGATCGCGTGGGTAATTGTGCGGCTGTTCCGGCTGGTATTCACGCCTGCCCGGACGCGCGAGAGCATCACGACCTATCGGCGCGACTATTAGGCAGTAAATTCTTCCGGGGTGTTGGCTCACCCATGTGAAAAGCGTGGTCGTCAGGACGAGGCCACGCTTTTCGATTCCCAATATAGCCCCTCTATCCCCGACCCTTTCGCGCGAACAAGTTCGCGTTGCGCAAGCGGGAAGAAAGGGGAAAGACAAGTCTCACCCCGTCATGATTGTCGTAGGAACACGATTGATCGCGTCCGCTGAGTTGCTTAACGGACGAGACAAGTCTCGTCCCTACAAGATTCACAATGCAGGTGTTTAGTATGAAGTGAGGCTGCTTTTTACGAAGTCGGCAGCCGATAATCGATGTTCGGTGGGACAGGCGTGAGGATATACACGTCGTGGTAGCCGTGCCAGCCGACGTAATCGGCTTCGCTGTAGCCGAGATCAAGCCAGAGCGAGATACTGCGCTTCGGCCCGGTGTCCTCGACATCGCCGATGCCGTAGTTCGGCACGTAGACCTGCGTCCCGTAGGGGAGAATATCAATATCCGCGCCGACGATGCCCTTTTGCAGCGTCTTTCCGGTCGCGGTGGTCGCGTCGCCATCGACCGGGTGAAAGCTGGTCACGTACATGCTGATCACGCGCCAGTATTGAACCGGGCCGTTCGGCGTGTCGAGGGTGCGAATGACCACGTTCGTGCCGTAGCTGATGACCTTGTTGACGGGTGCTTTGACGACGACCGTTTCAGGATCGGAATGCTCGACGGCGACGCCATTCTCGTAGCGCACGCGGACGCGCGTTTCCTGAATCCCCGGTGTGCCCGCACTCGCCACCTGCTGATGATCGAGTTCGAGCGTCGAATCGGCCTGATAGACGGTCTGGAAGGGGAGCGGCTGCTGGGTCGCTTCGATGTCCTCATGCACGCGAATCACGCGGATCGACATACCGGGCTGAAGCGGCGTACTTTCGGCAGGAATGGCGTAATCCATCCCGACGAGCGCGACTCCGGCGTCCGCGAGCGCGTCGGCGACAGTCGTGCCGCGCGTGCGCGTCTGGATGGTCGAGCCGTCGGCCTGAATTTCGACCGGGGCGGCGCGGTTAATCGTGATGTCGAGGTTGTTGGTCAGCGGCGTGTTGAGATCGGGCGTGGTGCTGTCGGCCAGATAGAGGGTGATCCCGGCCTGAAAGAGGGCATCGCCGACCGTGCTTCCGGTCGTTTGGAGCGTGCGTGTGTTGTCGCCGTCGTGAATGTGCAGCGTGACAGCGTGCTGGATGACAATATCGCTGACCGGAACCGGCCACTGCGCTAATTGATTCAGGTTGGAGGCGCTGCCATCGACCTGAACGCGGTCGCTGTCGGTGACGGTCACGCCCGCGCTGGCAAGAATGTC
>DASZXN010000013.1:0-7130 GCA_035545875.1 Phototrophicaceae bacterium | reverse complement strand
GTCGTCGCTAGGATGCCGCCTGTCCAACGGCCTTTGACATCCCTCCTCACCTGATCCAAACTGGGAACATATCTCATGACCGAAAGCGACTTTGATGAAAATTACCCAACTTGAACTTTTTATCGTTCCCCCCCGCTGGCTGTTCCTGAAAATTTCGACCGATGAAGGCGTCGCGGGATGGGGTGAACCCGTCGTCGAAGGGCACGCCGCGACGGTTGCCGCCGCCGTGCGCGATGTCGAGGAACTGCTGATCGGCCAAGACCCCGACCGCATCGAAGACCTGTGGGAAAAAGTCTACCGTTCCAGCTTTTATCGCGGCGGCCCGGTGCTGATGAGCGCGCTGGCCGGGATCAATCAGGCGCTCTGGGACATTAAGGGCAAGCATCTCGGCCAGCCGATCTATCGGCTGCTCGGCGGCCCAGTGCGCGACAAGGTGCGCGTTTATTCGTGGGTTGGCGGCGACCGACCGAGCGATCTGGCGGCGCAGGCCAAAGAACGGCAGGCGCTTGGTTTCACGGCTGTCAAGATGAACGCCACCGAGGAACTGGCCTACGTCGATACCTTCGACAAGATCGAAGCGGTGAGCGAACGGCTCGCGGCGGTGCGGGAGGCCGTCGGATCGGGCTTCGGCATCGCCGTCGATTTTCATGGGCGCGTCCATAAGCCAATGGCAAAGGTGCTGGCGAAAGAACTGGAACCGTATCACCTGCTGTTCATCGAAGAACCTGTCCTGCCGGAGAACAACGAAGCGCTGCGCGACATCGCCAACCACACTTCGACGCCAATTGCGACAGGCGAGCGCATGTTCTCGCGCTGGGATTTCAAGAAGGCGCTGGAAGCAGGCTACGCCGACATTTTGCAGCCCGATCTCTCGCACGCGGGCGGCATTTCGGAGGTGTACAAAATCGCGGCAATGGCCGAAGCCTACGACGTGGCGCTCGCGCCGCACTGCCCGCTGGGGCCAATCGCGCTGGCGGCCTGCTTGCAGGTCGATGCGGTGGCGCATAACGCCTTCATTCAGGAGCAGAGCCTCGGTATCCACTATAATCAGGGGAACGACTTGCTCGACTACCTGACCGATCCGGGAGTGTTCGCCTACCAGGACGGCTTCGTGACGCTCTCTCAAGCGCCGGGGCTGGGCATCGAGATGAACGAGGCAGCGGTGCGCAAGGCGGCAGAGGTTGGGCATCACTGGCAGACTCCCGTCTGGCGCTTGCAGGATGGGTCGATTGCGGAGTGGTGAAAACTGACGATTTGGGAGACGGCAAAAGGCGATTACGCGAGCGATCAGGAGCGGTTTAACAGGCGGTCAAAGACAGTTTGACAGGCGGAAACTTGTCCTACTACTGATTGGATTGCTGCTGTGCGCCTGTGATCTGCATTTTGGCACGCTGCCGCCAACCGCGACCCGCGCGCCGACCCCGCCGCCTGCTCCCAGCCTGATCGTGGTCTGGGCGGCGGGCGGCAATCTGTTCGCGTGGCGCGAGCGCGACCAAGCGCTGCGCCAGATCGCCAGCGGCGCGGTCATCCGGCCTTACCTCTCGCCACACGGCGATCAAGTCGCGTTTACGCGCGGTGCGCAGGGAGACGCGATCTCGCTGTGGGTCGTCGGCATCGACGGCGTAGGCGAGCAGCAGGTTGTCGCTCCCACTGTGATCAAGTCAATCCGCAATGGACATCCCCAGATCAACCGGGTCGCGTGGCTGGACGATCAGACGCTCTACTTCAACACCTTTCAGCAGTACACTTCCGGCAGCAGCAACGACGATGATCTGTATCGCGCGCAGATCGGCAGTCCGCCGCAGTTGATCCTGCCGCCGGGAGCAGGCGGCGATTTCGCCCTCAGCCCGGATAGGACGCGGATCGCGGTGGTTCGCGCGGGGCAGTACGACATGCAGAAGGGCGCGGTCGCTTTGCTCGATCCGCTGGGCGTGAAGATGGACGAGAAGCTGACCTTCACGGCGCTGCGGACGCCCGATGAAGTGCCGTTTTACCCGCCGCTGGCCTGGAGCGCCGACAGCAGCAGCGTGCGCGTGCCGATCCCGGATCGCGCCAGTGACCGCGTTGCGCTGTGGAAGCTTCCGGCGGAAGCCGGAAGCCCCGCAATTTTCGGCTACATCAGCGCCGCGCCGCAGGGTTTGCCCGTCTGGTCAGCCGATGGCGAGTGGATGGTCTATCTCCGTGATGGATCGAACGGCATGACGGATTTGCTGCTCGCAGATGACGACGGCGGCAACCCGGTGCTGTACGACAACGGCAGCATTGCCAACCGTCACTGGCTGCCCAACAGCGACCTGTTCGCTTACGATTTGTCCGGCGCGATCTGGATCGGCCAGCGCAACCAGCCGCCGCGCAAGCTGATCGATGCGCCCGTGCAGGGCGTAATCTTCGCAGGCGGCGACGCTTACGTCTATGCCACGCCAAGCGAATTGCACGCAGGTCACCTGAACGCGGCGGGATCGATGCTGCTGGGGACATTTACAGCGCCGCCGTTGTTCGATGCGCTGGTCGCGCCATGAGGGGAAAACGCAAAGGCATTAACGCAAAGGCGCAAAGGAAATAGGCGCAAGGCGCAGAGAGAAGGGCATTCGTTGATGCGCTTGTGGTTAACGGTGATAGTTGTGCTGACGGCGCTCTTCGCGCTGGCGCTCGGCGCGCTGCGTTTCGAGCCACAGCCGCGTATCATCCAGATGAATCTCGGCGCGTGCGCGATCCCGTGCTGGCAGGGCGTTCAGCCGGGCATAACGGGCGCACAGGCCGCCGTCGATCATCTAAATGCGCTCAACCGCTTCGCCGCCTATCAAGCGCCCTGCGAAGCCGCGCGCTCAAGCTGCCAGCGCTATACGTGGGTTCCGCCCGGTGATCAAATCCTGTATACGCAGATCGAGATCGACTCCGGGCAGGTCGGCTCGGTGGTCGCCTACAACCCCGGCTTCTCACTCGGCGCGGCGATGGTCGCGCTGCAAGCCCTGAACGTCGATCTCGATGGCGCTGATCCCAACTTCGTCGAGGACAATCAGTTTTATACGCAGATCATGTTCGCCGATTCGCACCTGGTGATGGAAGCGTTCGCGCCCTGCGGCGCGACTTTCCTCGACCTGCTGCAAGCGCCGATTCGCACGCTCGAAATCGACGCGCCGCAGTTGAATAACCATTACGTGCCGATCACGAGCTTCGGCGAGATGCGCCGGCTGTTCTACACGGATTGCCCGCCTGCGCTACAATAGGGAGCAAATGCGGAGAGGAAATTCATGCTGCGGCTGGCGATCCCGGCGCTGCTGCTGACAGCGATCTTCTCGTTAGCGCTTGGTGCTTGTCATTTGCAGCAAGCCAACAGCAGCGTCAAAGCCTATTTCGGCGACTGCACGCTTCCGTGCTGGCAGGGGATCACGCCCGGCCTGACTTCCACGAACGCGGCGATGGCGCAGTTCAACGCCGCCAGCTCCAGCGCGCCGCTCCACTATCCCTGTTCCAGCCCGCCCGCGCTCGTGTGTGATCGCTATCTGTGGGCGCAGTCCGGCAATCCGGCGCTCAATGTGGAAATGGAGGTCGTCTACGGCGAAATTGGCGAAATCGCCGCCTTCGCGCCGCCATTCACGCTGGGCGAGGTCATATTAATGATGGAGGCCGAGCATAAACCCGTGATCGGCGCGTATCCGAGCTACGCGGCGGGCAATCAGTTTTACGCCCAGGTGCTGTTCGGCGATACACACCTCTCGGTGCAGGTGATTGCGGCCTGCTCAGGGACTTATCTTGACCTGATGCAGACTCCGGTCAGCGACGTGATCGTCGAATCGCCGGGCGCACGACAGCACAACGTCCCGGTGACGAGCTTCGCCTCGGTGCGCCAGCAGTTCGAGCGCGTATGTGGCAGCTAAAGCGATGCTGCGCGGATTGCTGATCGCCTCGCTGGCGCTGACCATCGTCTTTGCGGTGATTCTCGGTGGCTTGCGCTTGCAGCCGCGCGCGAATCCGGCGGAAGCGGTGCTGGTCGGCTGCGCGATGCCATGCTGGAAGGGAATCGCGCCGGGGAATACGTCGAGCCAGGATGCGCTGGCAGTGCTCAACACGGCAATCGGGCATCAACCCTACGTGGATATGTGCTCCTTCCCGCTCTCGGAAGCGGCCTGTATCCAGTACGTTTGGACATCCCCTGATGGGACGACTCCCTACGCGGAAATGGCGATTGAGCGGCAGGAAATTCATGCGCTGATCATCTACACGCCGAGCTTCACACTCGGCGATGCGCTGCTCACGCTGCGCGGCCTGCACGTCGAGATGGATGGCGTGTATCCCGGTTTCAGGACGAATCAGCAGTTCTACCTGCAATTCCTCTTTGCGCATTCTGATCTGATTCTGCGGGCGAGCGTACCCTGCCCCGGCAGCTATCTTGACCTGTTGCAGACGCCTGTGCGCACGATCGAGGTTGATGCGCCGCGCCTCGACGTGCCCGCCAGCACGATGAAGAGCTTCGCGGCGGTGCGCGCGGCGTTCGCGCAGGTCTGTTCGTGAGCCGGTTGCTGCGTCTGCTGGTGAACGCCGCCGTTCTGCTGACGACGGTGTTCGCGCTGATTGTCGGCGGCTTGCGCGCCCAGCCGCGCTCCGATCCGCTCGAAGCGGATTTGAGTCACTGCGCGATGCCGTGCTGGAAGGGGATCACGCCGGGCAGCACATCGGGCGAGGATGCCCTCGCGGTTCTCGACGCGCTGACCGGGCTGGAGCCGTATCAGGCGTCGTGCTATCAGCCGCCGAGCGACATGTGCCGTCATTATTCGTGGCTGGCTGCCAACAGCAAAACCCCGGCAGCGGAAATGGCGATCCAGCGGCAGGCGATTCAGACGGTTCTCTTTTACGCGCCGGGGATCACGCTTGGCGACGCGCTGCTGGCGCTGGATCGGCTCGGCGTGCCGTTCGACGGCGTAGACGAGAATGACACCAACGCGGGCCGGATTTACGTCCGCCTGCTGTTCGCGCACACGCGCCTGCTGATCGACGTGCAAGCGCCGTGCCCCGGCGACGATCTCGACCTGATGGAAGCGCCGATCACTTCGATTGAGGTCGTCTCGGTGGATTTTCAGGCATCACTGCCACCGCCGATCCCCTCGCTGGCCGCCGAGCGCCAGACGTTCGCGCGGATATGTGCGCTACAATAAGCGAAACGATGGGATCATTGCTGCAATGATGCTGCGTCTGCTGGCAAGCGCTGCCCTGCTGACCGTCCTGTTCACGCTGATCATCGCTGGCCTGCGCTTGCAGCCGCCGGATCAGCGGGTGACGAGCTTCTTCGGTGACTGCGCGATGCCCTGCTGGAAGGGGGTCGAGGCGGGTGGCACGGCTCGATCCGATGCGCTGGCGCACCTGAAAACGCTCGGCTGGAACCTGCAAGGCGATTGCAATGCCGCCGTCTACGACTCGTGTGACGACTTCACCCGCGACGACTCGGATCAGGAGGCGTTCGTCTACGTGCAGGCCAATCAGGTCATCGAGATCGCCATCTTCAACGCCGGGTTCGCGGTCGGTGATGTCTGGCTGGCTTACGGCGCGCCCGAAGCGGCGGGCATCGCCCCCGATCCTGATCCGCTGGCTGTCCTCAACACTTCACTCTGGTTCGACCGCGCCAAGATCAGCACGCACATCAATTTGTTCTGTCCGTCGCCGTTCGCGGACGTGCTGCGCGCACCGATTGACAGTCTGCTGGTCTGGACGCCGGGCACGGCGATGGAAGGGACAGTCACGGGCACGCTGGCCGATTTGCGGCGGCAGCTTCATCAGGCGTGCGGCGTATGACGCGGCTGATATTCGGGATCGCGCTCAGTCTGACGGCGCTGTTCGCACTCACGCAGGTCGCGGCGCGTGTCCAGCCGATCAACACGGCAGCGGCAGCGGCGCTCAATACCTGCGCTGTTCCCTGCTGGCGTGGGATTGAGCCGAACGTGACCAGCAAGATCGACGCGGTGGCTCAGTTGAATGCCGCGTTCAATTCGGAACCGGAGCGCCCGCTGTGCTTCACGACGCTTTCCGGCGTGTGCGACCTGTATCAGTGGGCGCTGCCCGGCGATCCGCAGATCACGACAGGGATTCAGATCGTCGATGAGAAAGTCGAGCAGGTGGCGGCGAAAGCGCCCGGTTTCACGCTCGGCGATCTGGTGCTGACGGTGAGCGCGCACCAGCAGCGATTATCGGCGACGGAAGTGGGCTACGGCTTCAATACGCTCTACGTCTGGCTGTCGTTCGCGCATTCGAGCATCGGCGTGAGCGCGCAGGTTGAATGTCCCTCCGCTTACGTCGATCTGCTGCAAGCGCCGGTAGACAGCATCGTCGTCCAACCGCCCGCCGACGATGCCTTACGCCTGCCGACGACCTTCGGTGATTTCCGGCAGACGTTTTATCGGCTGTGCGAACAATAGGGCAGGCGCCGGACGCGATCAATCACGTCCCTACACAGATCGATTCTTGCAGCAGTTGGTTAACTGCTGGCGGAAATGAGCGATTGCGGCTGGAAGGTCAGGAAGCAGACAGGCTGCGAAGCGTGAGCAGAATCGTGGGTGAGGATATGCCGGTTCGCGTTGGTGAACAGGTCATAGACGACGACCTGCGCCCGCTGCGTCACGCCCGTGATCGGCAGGGGCGCGGCGATTTTGGTGCCATCGGGCGAGATTGGGCGGGTCAAATCCCAGTCGCCGATCTTGACGACCATCTGCGTGCCTATGTCCATCAGATACTCGCCGCCGTAGATGCCGTCGCCAATCGCATCGGTCATGTTGTCGTCATAGGTGATCATCCTGCCGTTGTCGAACCACTGTCCCTGATAGCCGTGCGGCACGTAGGGGGCGACGGAACCGTTCGCCAGCGAGACAACCTGAATATCGTTGAAGTCACGCATCCACAAAAGCTGTCCCTGCGCGGAAATGTCGATGCGGTCGAACTCGTTGGGCTGGTGCCCCGAACTGGTGAGCGTGATCGTTTTGCCGCCGATCAGCAGGCGGTCGTCGCTGGGATCGAACAGGGCGACGGTGCCATCGTCGGCCACACTGACGGTCGTGAAGATGGGGTTGATGCTCCGCTCGTCGCTGGAGCCATCGCTGCGGGCGACGTAGACGTGTCCGGTATCGGTCAGGGCAGCGAAAGAG
>DASZXN010000012.1:0-6717 GCA_035545875.1 Phototrophicaceae bacterium | reverse complement strand
GTTTACCCCCTGACTGACGGCCTGAACGCGCGTACCGTGCGCAAGCTGATGCAGAAAACGGTCGAATACTGGGCAGATCACCTGCCCGACTGGATGCCCGAAGGCACGCTCGACCGTACCGAACTGGCCGACCTCGGTTGGGCGATCAAGAACCTGCATTTCCCCGAAAGCTGGGATCACCTCGACCATGCCCAACGCCGCTTGGTCTTCGATCAACTGCTGCTGATGCAGTTGACGATCATGGCGAACCGCCGGACGTGGCAGGCCGTGCCGAGCCAGCAGTTGCAGGTCAGCGATGAGACGCTGAATGCGTTCATCGACGCGGTGTTCCCCTTCCCCCTCACGGGAGCACAGCGCCGCGTGATCGAGGACATTCGCGGCGACCTGACCAAGCCCGTGCCGATGAACCGTTTGCTGCAAGGCGACGTGGGATCGGGCAAGACGGCGGTTGCGGCGACGGCGCTGGCAATCGCGCTCATGAACGGACAGCAGGCGGCGCTGATGGCTCCCACCAGCATCCTCGCCGAGCAGCATTATCGCGGTATCAGCGCCATGTTCGAGCGGATGCCATCCGAACTGATGCCGCGCGCAGGCAAGCCTGTGATCGCCCTGCTGACCGGTTCGGTCAGTTCGTCCGACCGTGAAGCGATTTATCGCGGGCTGGCGGACGGCTCGATTGACATCGTGATCGGCACGCACGCCATCATTCAGGAAGGCGTCGAGTTCAACAATCTCGCCGTCGCCATCATCGACGAGCAGCACCGCTTCGGCGTTGAACAGCGTGGCGCATTACGCGGCAAAGGCACGAATCCGCACCTGCTGGTCATGACCGCTACGCCGATCCCGCGCACGCTGGCGCTGACGCTCTACGCTGATCTCGACCTGTCGATCATTGACGAGATGCCGCCGGGACGTATCCCGATCCGCACGCGCGTGATCGAGCCGCCACAGCGCGAACGCGCCTACAATTTCGTCGAGGAGCAGTTGGAAGCGGGACGGCAGGCGTTCATCGTCTATCCGCTGGTTGAAGCCTCCGAGACAATTGATGCGCAGTCCGCCGTCGAAGCCTTCAGCGAACTAACCAGCGTCTTTTATCATCACAAGGTTGGCCTGCTGCACGGACGGATGAAACCGGCTGAAAAAGACGCCGTGATGGACTCATTCCGCAACCACGAATTCGACGTGCTGGTAACGACTTCAGTCGCCGAGGTCGGCGTCGATATTCCGAACGCCAGTATCATCGTCATCGATGGCGCGAATCGCTTCGGCCTGGCGCAGCTTCACCAGTTTCGCGGGCGCGTCGGGCGCGGCGGCCACGCCTCCTACTGCCTGCTGGTCTGCGATTCGCTGCTGCCGGAAGCACGCGACCGTCTGATGGCGCTCGAACAGACTAACGACGGCTTCAAGCTGGCGGAAATCGACTGGCAGTTGCGCGGCCCCGGCGACCTGATCGGCACGCGCCAGAGCGGGCAAGCGGAACTCAAGCTGCTGGAGCAGATGAAACCCGAACTGGTCGAACTGGCGCAGCGCGAAGCCAAGACGATCTTCGAGGACGATCCCGAACTGACCCTGCCCGAACATCGCCTGCTCAAAGAGCGCATCGATCAGCTTACCAACGCGCGCAGCGACGTAAGCTGAGAGAAGCGGTTAGCTTTTAGCGGTTAGCAAAAACAGGCGTTAACTGCTCGGCCTTAAATCATCTTTCGTAGGGGCGCAGCGTGCTGCGCCCTCTTTCTTTTAGGCGATTGCCCCTTCATGACAGGTATTGTAGGGGCACGACATGTCGTGCCCCTACCGTCAAGGGATAATCCCCTTCTTTTATCCTGGCGAACTTGGAGTCTTGGCGGTTCAAGCTCTTTTGAGGCACTGATCCATGAAACCGATTGCGGAACAAACGATTCTGATCACGGGCACGACCGATGGTCTCGGCAAGCAGGTCGCACTTGAACTGGCGCATCAAGGAGCGCTCATTCTCCTGCATGGCCGCAGCCCGCAGAAACTCGACTCAACGCAGGCGGAAATCCGCGCCGCGACCCCGAACGCTCGCCTCGAAAGCTATCGCGCCGATTTTGCCGCGCTCGATCAGGTGCGCCAGCTCGCCGCTGACGTAGCCGCCCGACACCCACGCCTCGACCTGCTCATCAACAACGCCGGGATCACCAGCCAAACGCGCGAACTCAGTGCCGACGGCTATGAACTAACCTTCGCCGTCAACTATCTGGCCCATTACCTGCTCACCGATCTGCTCCTGCCCAATCTCCGCGCTGCTGCGCCCTCGCGCATCATCAACGTCAGTTCGGCGGGGCAGTATCCGCTTGATTTCGATAATCTGATGTTCGAGCGCAATTACGTGGCGCTGAACGCCTATCGCCAGAGCAAACTGGCGCAGATTATGTCTACCTTCGATCTGGCGGATGAACTGCGCGGCGAGCAAGTCACGGTCAACGCGCTCCATCCTGCCTCGCTGATGGCGACCAATCTGGTGATGAACTCGTTCGGCTACAGCATGAGTCAGGTTGAGGATGGCGCGAAATCGGTGCTGCGCTTGGCGACTGATCCGGCGCTCGACGGTGTAACAGGTCGCTACTTCGATCAGCTTGACGAAGCGCGCGCCAACCCGCAGGCGTATGACCTTGATGCGCGCCGCCGCCTCAAGCAGTTGAGCGATCAGCTTACGGGCTTAATTCGCTGAGACTTCGCTGAGAAGATGGATCGTAACAAGACTGTATCCTCACACCGATTTCCCTTTCCGGCGCATCTTCTCTATAATGGAACTTTAAATCATAGCGAAAAGACGCTTGTCCCTTTAAAATTAGGCACTTTCTACGTTGGAGCAGGTTGGCTATGACGGTTCGCGCGTTTTATCCGGGATCGTTTGACCCGATTCACAACGGTCACATCGACATTGCGCTGCGCGCAGCGCGTATCTTTGACGAGGTGATCGTCGGCGTCTACGATATGCCGAAGAAGAAATTGTTGTTCGACGTAGAGGAACGCTGCGCGCTGGTGAAACGGGCTTTTGACGATAGTCCTAAAATCATTGTTGCGAAATTTTCGGGACTTACTGTAGACTATGCAAGAGAGCGTGGTGCGACGGTGCTGGTGCGCGGCCTGCGCGTGTTCTCCGACTTCGAGCTGGAGTTCCGCATGGGGCTGGCGAACAAACGGCTGGCACCGGAGATCGAAACCGTCTCGATCATGACGGATATTCAGCACATTTCGATCAGCAGCAGCACCGTGCGCGAGATTGCGGAACTGGGGGGCGACGTTTCGAGCATGGTTCCCCCGTATGTTGCCGAGGCGCTGGCACAGCGATTTGCAGAGTTACATGCCAATCACAACAGCCCTGGCTATACGTATAGCATCCGGGACTAAAGGAGGGAGCGGTTCGATTATGGATATTCAACATCTGGTAGATCGACTGGAAGATTTGATCGACGAAGGGCGTCACGTTCCGTTCAGCAAGTACACGATGATGGACGAGGAACGCGCGCTCGAACTGATCGATCAGATGCGTATATCGATTCCAGAGGAAATCGAGAAAGCCGCTCGTGTCCTGGCGCAGCGCGACCGCATTCTGGCGCAGGCCAACGAAGAAGCCGCCCGCGTCGTCCAGCTTGCCCGCGAGCGCGGCGATCAACTGATCGACCGTGAGGCGCTGGTGCAAGCCGCACAGAGCCGCGCCGCCAACATCATCGAAGCCGCCAAGCAGGAAGCCGAAGGCATTACGGGTGACGCCGACAACTATGTCCTCGACAGCCTGAGCCATCTCGAACAAGACCTGATCAAGCTGCTGAACGTCGTCCGCAACGGTATCAGCGAAGTCAACAACAAGCCCGCGACGCCTGCTGATCAGAAACCGCCGCAGATCGCCGCGCCGGTTATGCGCCAGTCAGTCGAAGTCGCGCGTCCTGCCGACGGCAAGCCTGAACAGCAGCCCAAGTAACGCTTGGAATTCCACGACCTGATCGAGCGCGCCTTACAAATTCGCGCGCTCTACGGCGACATTGAGCAGCAGCGCTACGGTCGCGCATGGACGAACGACGAGATCGCCCTCGGTTTTATGGGGGACGTGGGAGATCTCGCCAAGCTCGTGATCGCTTTGAACGGGACGCGCGACATCCCGGATGCCCGCGAGAAACTCGCCCACGAGTTGAGCGACTGCCTCTGGTCGATCATCGTTCTCGCCCATCAATACGATCTCGACCTTGAAGCCTCTTTCCTCGACACCATGAATACACTGGAACAGCACATCAACGCGCAATTGAAGGATTAGCGTTTACATGCCCCTGCTCAGGTGCTGGCGATACTGACTGGGACTCAGGCCGAGGAAGAGGCGAAAACGCCGCGCAAAGTAGTTCGGGTCTGCCCAGCCAACCTTTTGCCCGATTTCGCCGACGGAAAGCTCGGTGTTCAAGAGCAGCGCCGCCGCCCGCTCCGCGCGGTAGCGCGCCAGATATTCCATTGGCGGCAGACCAAGCGCCGCGCTGAACAGCCGCGCCAGATGCGAATGATTCAGGTGCAGCCGCGCCGCCAGTTCCACCAGCGACCACTCGTAAGCCGGGTCTGCTTCCAGCAGCCGGATGCCTTCAATCACAGCAGGATGCACCGCGCCGATCTGCCGCGTGTCATCCAGATCGAGACTGCGTGCCAGCGTGCTCATCAGCACCAACAGATAGCCGAGCAGCTCCGGCTTGGTCAGCATCCGGTCACTCCGGTCAAACTCGACCATCTGATCGAGATAGGTCTGGCACTGCGCGACCGTCTCGCCGGTGACATGCAGCGCCAGCACGCCTTTGCGCTGACGCGCCAGCGGCCCCGCCCAGAAAACCGCGTTGAGCAGCGCATCCTCGCGCACCCAGAACAGTTCACGCTGAAGCAGTTCCGCAGCGAAGCAGCAGTTATAGCCTTGCAGATGGCTGCAATCGTTATAGGCGTGCCACGCGCCGGGGCGGATCACGAACACGTCGCCTTGACGCGCGGGTTGACGGCCATCGCTCGTCGTGTGCAGTCCTTCTCCGTCCGTGATGATCGTCACCTCGAAGAAATCGTGGCTGTGCGCCTCGTGATCGCCGTTGAGATGGTAGCGGTTGATCAGCATAGAGGCATGGCTGGCTTTGAACAGTTCGGCTTTGGCATAGAGCGGCGTGTGCTGATGACCATCCATCGGATTCACCTGAATCATCAATTTTGTGCTAGTTTACGTCAATTGCGGATTAACGGCGATGCGCTTTTCGCGGCAAGATGGAATGAAAAATTGGAGATCATTTCATGACAACGGCTACGTATACCACCACCGCCAGCACCCTGACCGAGCAGCAGATTCAGAGCTACCGCCAGCAGGGATTCATCCACATTCCGGGGATCATCTCGAAAGAGGAAGCGGCTCGTTTCCATGATGCCGCCCTCGCCGCTTCCAAGCGTCTCAAGGACATTCACGGCACGAGCATCTTCACGCAGACGCTGAACGTCTGGCGCGAGGACGAGGACGTGAAGGCGCTGACACTCCATCCCAACGTCGGCACGGTCGCGGAGAAGCTGGCAGGCGTGCCGCTGCGCATCTGGCATGATCACATCCTGATCAAGCAGCCGCACAACAACGCCCCGACCGAATTCCATCAGGATAACCCGTACTGGCCGCATCACAACGCCGGACATTCGCTCTCGGCGTGGGTCGCGCTGGTCGATGTGCCGGTCGAGCGCGGTTGCATGACCTTCATCCCCGGCTCGCACAACGTCCGCGATCTGCGCGCTCAGGATTTATCCGACGAACGCGATCTGTTCACCGTCCATCCTGATTTTATCTGGGAGCCGCGCGTGACTGTGCCGCTCAAGGCCGGCGACTGCACTTTCCACAGTTCGTTCACGGCGCACATGGCGACACCCAACTTCACCGACGAGCCGCGCGTCGCCCACATCATCATCTACATGGACGCCGACACGACCTTTAAACAGCAGGGACATCCCGTCACCGACCCGCTCAACCTGAATGAAGGCGATCCGCTGGACGGCGAGATGTTCCCGCGCGCCGTCTAGAAATAAGCGTCAACTTGATCGCAATCCGAGGATTGTAGGGGCGCACCGTGCTGCGCCCCTTGGATACATCAGAGATCACGCATTCGTGCCGACCATGCCGCTCATGATCAGGATGGCAAACGCCGCGACGACCAACCCGGCAATCGCCGTGTGAAGCTGCGTCCCGGCGATGATCACCGCGCCGAAGCTCAAGGCCGTCGCCAGCAAACGCATTTGCAGGGCGCTGCGCGTGCTGGTGATCCCGATGGCGCAGCACAGCGCTACCATCACCGAGAACAGCGGAATGGCGATAATGCCCAGCGAGAATATATCCGGGTCGAGGCCAAAGAAACCGAACACGACCAGCCCGCCGACGATCATGGCAATCAACGGCGCGAGGATGTCCGCAAACAGCAGTTCCAGCCCGTCCACTGGCAGGAATTGGCGCAAAAAGACCTCATCTTCATCCGAACGGAAGACGTGCATCAGGCCAAACGGCGGCGCGATCCCCGCAACTACCACCCAGAGAATCCAGACCTGCGCCGGAAGCTGGCGCACGATGATTTCGAGCGCCGCCCCAGTCATGACCGCGCCCCAGGCGAGACAGGCCAGCAGCATGAACGGATGACGAATGTACGAGAGCGCCGCCCGCGTCACGAACGTGCGCGATCCCTGAGCGCGCGGCAGGCTCAGGAATGGCTT
>DASZXN010000011.1:0-1721 GCA_035545875.1 Phototrophicaceae bacterium | reverse complement strand
ATTTGACGCAGGCGCTCGAAGGGATCGCTCATGGCGCTTGATCCGGTCGCCTTCCTCGAAGCACGCCAGACGCAATATTTAGCGGATTTGACCACGCTCGCGGGCATGGACTCGTCCTCGTTCGACCGTGAGGACGTGAATCACGTGGTCGAGTGGCTTGATCTGCGGCTGCGCGCGCTGAACTTCGAAACCGAGCGCTTCCCGCAGGCCAAAGCGGGCGACGAACTGCTCGCCAATCGCTATGGCAGCGGCAAGGGACGCGTGCTGCTGCTCGGTCACAGTGATACCGTGTTTCCGCGCGGCACGGCGGCAGCGCGCCCGATCACCTATCAGGGCGATAAGCTGCTTGGCCCCGGCACCTGCGACATGAAAGCCGGACTGCTGGCGGGCGTTTATGCCGCCGAAGCGCTCGACAGCCTGGGCTTTCACGATTACGAGCGCCTCAGCCTGCTGATCGTCTCGGACGAGGAAATTGACGAGCGCCCCTCGATCCCGCTGATTCGCTCGACCTGCCGTGAGTTCGACGCGGTGCTGACGCTCGAAGCGGCGCGCGAAAATGGCGACATTGTGACGGCGCGCAAAGGCGTGCGCTCGTTCGAGGCGCAAGCGTTTGGTCACGCGGCGCATTCAGGCGTCGAACCGGAAAAAGGCCGGAACGCGATTCTGGCGCTGGCGAAGAAGATTGTCGATTTGCAGGCGCTCAATCGGCTGGAGAACGGCATCAGCGTCAACGTCGGCTACGTCGAGGGCGGTCGCCTGCGCAACATCGTGCCGGATCACGCCTCGATTCGGTTTGAAGCGCGTGCTTTCAATCAACCGGATTTGGATGAGATCACCCGGCGCATTCTCAATTTGTTCGCGCAGGAAGATGCTGGCGTGCGCTTCGAGGTCAGCTACGAGCAGGCTTCACCGCCGATGCCGCATACGCCCGCCGTCACCGCGCTTGAAGCTCTCGCTGTACAAACCGCCGCCGACCTCGGTTTCACGGTGCGCGGCGCGAAAACGGGTGGCGCGGCGGACGCGGCCTACGCGGTCGATGAGGGCGTGCCCGCGCTCGATGGACTGGGGCCAGTCGGCGGGCTGGATCACGGGCCGGACGAGTACATCCTCGTCAGCAGCATCGTGCCGCGTATCGCGCTGCTCGCCCGGCTGATCATGGCGATCTGCAAGACACAAAACTAGCCGAAAACCCAATAGCATCTGAACATCATCTGAACACCGGGCAGCTAAAGTCCTGTTCATACTGACGAGATGAACAGGAGAGCAAGCTCATGGGGCGAATGATTCGAATTGCGATTGGCACACTGGCGATTGTGGCGATGATCAGCATCGGCGCGTTTTTGTACCTGACGCGGGGTATCAGCGCGCCGACGGAAGCAGCAGCGGAAGCGGTGACTCAGCTATCGGCGTCTGACAACAGCACCACGCAGACGGTCTTTCGCATCTCTGCCGACGACTCGACGGCAGAATATACGATCACCGAGGTGCTGAACGGCAGCCCGAAAACGGTGGTCGGCACGACCTCCGAAGTCGCAGGCGATATTCTGGTCAACTTGAGCGATCCAGCGGCTTCGACCGTCGGTGAGATCGCCATCAATGCCCGCACCTTCGCCACTGACGACAGCCGCCGCGATAATTCAGTGGCACGCTTTATCCTGCAATCGGAATCCGACGCGAATCAGTTTATCGACTTCACGCCGACCATCATCAGCGGGCTGACC
>DASZXN010000010.1:0-2419 GCA_035545875.1 Phototrophicaceae bacterium | reverse complement strand
ACCAGATGGAACTCAAATTGCATATATAGCAGGAACGGGAGATAGTTCTCAGATTTATATTATGAATGCTGATGGTTCCAACGTTCGCCTTCTCAGTCAAGGGACGGCAAACGATAGAATGCTTGCATGGCGGCCATGAATAAACAGGGCGACCTAACAAATAGGTCGCCCCGATGCGATGCAGATTTCCCCTACACGACGATATTGACCTTCGGCTCGACGTTGTTCGCGCCGCGCCCGGCGATGAAGATCACGCGCTTGGGCTGATCCCCGTTGAGGATGCGCTTTGCGCCGTCGCTCGCCAATGCCAGTGACTTGGCCTCCTCCTCGGTGACATTGACCGACACCTCAATGCGATCAATCGGCTTGCCGTTCTTCAGCACGACCAGCGTGGTCACATCCTCGGCGGCTTTAGCCTCGTCGTACTCCGGCCAGCTCTGCTGATGGATGCTGTACTCACCGCCGACCTTCGCCCACAGTTCCTCGGCAATGTGCGGCGTGACCGGAGCCAGCAGCAGCAGCAGCACGCGGATCGCCTCGCGCCACGCAGCAGCGCCCAGTTTGCCTTCGCGGACAGCGGCCTGCACCTCGTTCTTCAGCACCATTTGCGCGGCAATCGCCGTGTTGAAGCTGAAGGCTTCCAGATCGCGCGAGACTTTATGGATCGTCTGGTGAACGACGCGCTCGATGTGCCGCTCAATCGCCGGATCGCCTGATCCGGTTGGAGCGCCTGCCGTGACCAGAGTCCACACGTCCTCCAGCCAGCGCTGCGGCCCCTTGATGCCCTTGCTGTCCCAGGGGCCACCCTTCGACCAGTCGAAGCCGAACATCAGGTAAGCGCGCACCGTATCTGCGCCGACGTTCTTTACCCAGTCATCCGGGTTGACGACGTTGCCCTTAGTTTTGGACATCCGCTGGATTTCCAGATGGTGCTTGAGCTGTGCGACGCTGTTCGTGCCGGGGATGTTCGGAATGTTGACCTCCGCGTCCGGCACGACTTCGACGGTGCGCAGCTCACTATTACCGACATCGACGGTCAGGATGTTCTCGGTGCGCTTGACGATCTCGCCTACAATTGTGCCGCTTTCCATCTCGTCAGCGGTTGGCGCGAAGCTGCCGGTGAGCTGTGCCATCGCCACCGGATCAGGCTGGCCGTCGGCATCCTCGCGGTCGATCACCTCGACGCGATCCGCGAACAGCTTGCTCGCCCCTTCCCAACGCCCGGTCGCGCGGATGAAATCGCCCTGCCGTTCCTCACCCAGAATTTGCCCCTGATTGCGCAGCACCAGCCAGGGTTCGCCTTTGTTCAGAATTTCGGGATCGCGCCCATGCTGGGACATGATCGATTGGGTTTCCTCGAACATACCCAGTTCGCGCATGGCTTTGGCGAACCAGCGCCCGTAGAGCAGGTGCATGGTCGCGTGCTCCGCGCCGCCCGTGTAAGTATCGACGGGCAGCCAGTAAGCCGCTTCCTGCGGATCGAAGGCTTCCTTGCCGTCGTGCGGACTCAGGTAGCGATACCAGTACCACGACGAACACATGAAGGTGTCCATCGTGTCGGTTTCGCGCTTGGCGGGTTTGCCCTGCGCGTCCGTAGTGTTGACGAACGAGGGCGTTTGCGCCAGCGGATTGCCCATTCCGCTCATGATGAATTCTTCGGGCAGCAGCACCGGCAGCTTGCTGTCGGGCACTGCTTCGAGCGTGCCATCCTCGCGGTAAATCATCGGGATCGGCGATCCCCAGGGGCGCTGGCGGCTGATCAGCCAGTCGCGCATCCGGTAGTTGATCGACTCTTTGCCGCAGCCCTGCTGCTCGATGTAGTCGATGGCGGCGTTGATGGCCGGGTTCTTGCGGCCTTTGTCGATGCTGGCCTTGCTGCCGTTCAGCGGGCCGCTGTTGACGACCGTCCCCGCGCCCGGATAGGCTTCGGGCATGGTCGCGCCGCTCAGTTCCGCGCCTTCCGGCTGGATCACGACCTGAATCGGCAGGCCGTATTTGCGGGCGAAGGCAAAGTCGCGCACATCGTGCGCCGGAACTGCCATGATCGCGCCCGTACCGTAGCTGATCAGGACGTAATCGGCAATCCAGATCGGGATGCGCTCGCCATTGACCGGGTTGATCGCGTATGCACCGGTGAACACGCCGGTTTTCTCGCGTTCTTCGCTGGTGCGCTCCAGTTCCGTCGTGCGCGCCGCGTCGCTCACATACTGCTCGACCGCATCGCGCTGCTCGTCGGTCGTGATCTGATCGACCAGCGCGTGTTCAGGCGACAGCACCATGAAAGTCGCGCCCCACAGTGTATCCGGTCGCGTGGTGAAAATCTCAATCGGGTGATTGCCCATCTCGGTGCGGAAAATCACCCGCGCGCCTTCACTGCGCCCAATCCAGTTGGTCTGCATCGTCTTGATCGGATCGGGGT
>DASZXN010000009.1:0-17645 GCA_035545875.1 Phototrophicaceae bacterium | reverse complement strand
CGGTGTTACCGTCCGGCGTATTCATGACGACGATGCCTTTTTGCGTCGCCAGCGGTATATCGACGTTATCCACGCCAACGCCCGCACGGGCGATCATCTTGAGCTTGGTCGCAGCATTCAGCGCTTCGGCGTCGATCTTGCTGGCACTGCGGATGATCAGCGCGTCGGCAGCGGGCAGCGCAGCGAGCAGTTCCTCACGCTTCATCTGCCCCGGCGCGGTGATCTGCAAGCCGTCGGCCTTGTTCAGCACGTCGAGCGCCGAGGGATGCACATTATCAGGAACGAGGACGTGATAGGTCATGAAAAGCTCCTTAAAAGAGAAGCGGTTAGCCGGAAGATCAACGTGTTCGCGCTACCGTAGGGGCGCGGCGCGCCGTGCCCCTACAACTTCTGCTTGAACCGTTGTTTTTCGGCTAACCGCTAAATCGCTAAACGGTTTCCAGAAACTCGTCGAGGCCGGACAGGATTTCTTCGAGGATGTTGGGCTGCATATCCGCCATATGCGCGATACGGAAGGTCTTGCCCTTGATCTTGCCGTAGCCCTTGTCCATCGAGAAGCCCTTGCCGCCCATGAACTTCGCCATATCATCGACGTTGAAGCTGCGCGTGTTGGCGACGGCGGTCACGGTTGGCGAGCGATAGCCCTCCTGCGCAAACAGACCGAGGCGATCATTCGCCCACGTGTGAGTCATGTCGCGGAGCTGCATGTGCCGCGCCCAGCGGTTCGGCAGCCCTTCCGCGAGGATTGCATCCAACTGCACGTCGGCGGCGTACATCAGGGCAATTGGCGGCGTCGAGGGCGTGTTGTTCTTCTTGCCGCTCTCCTCGATCTCGATGAAGTCGAAGTAGTAGCCGCGATTCTTGACCTGCTTGGCACGCTCCAGCACGCGGTCGCTGCACGCGGCGAAGGCGATGCCGGGGGGCAGGCCGAACGCCTTCTGCGACGAGGTGAGCGCGAAGTCGATGCCCCATTCGTCGGTGCGCAGTTCCGCGCCGAGGAAACCGCTGACCGAATCGACCAGCACCAGCGCATCTGGATCGGCTTCATGCACGACGGCAGAAATATCCTTGATCGGGTTCGTGACCCCGGTGCTCGTCTCGTTGTGAACGACGCACACGGCGTCATAATGGCCTTTCTTGAGCGCGTCCGCGACCATCTCCGGTGTATGCGCCTTGCCCCATTCGACCTCGATCACGTCCACCTCTTTGCCGTTCAGCTTGCTGACATCCGCCCAGCGCTCGCTGAACGCGCCGCCGACCAGATGGAGCGCCTTCTGACCGTCACGAATGCAGTTGCGCGATGCGCCTTCCCACAAGCCTGTGCCGGATGATCCCATCACGATCACGCGATACTGGGTCAGGAAGGCTTGCTTGAGCTTGCCTTGCAAACGCGCGTACAGATCAGCAAAGGCAGTCGAGCGATGACCGATCATCCACTCAGCCTGCGCGTCGAGAATTTCCGGGCGAACTTCGACCGGGCCGGGAATGACGAGATATTTGTGTTTGGCGGCTCTCATAATTCACCTTATTGTGTAAAACGTTGCGCGGATCATTTTAGCGCCGCATAGTGAAATCTGCTATATGACGCGATCTTATGCAGATTGCACACCGACGAGGCCAATGATCAGATCAAAAGCAGTTTGCACAAGCGCTCCGCGTCATGCCTCGCCGGTTTGCCTGTTCTTTTTGCATAATATAAAACCATAACATCAGGCTAACCTGACTCAGCCGGAGATCATTCACTGCCCGCCTGCCTCACATCAGGCCAGCAGCAGCGCGCGGATTTCGTCAGCGTGATCGCGCTCGTGCTTGACCGCGCCGTGAATGAACTGCTCAACCGTCTCCTGATACCAGAGGAACGTCACGGGCTGGTCGTACCGCTCGACCGGGATGTCGAGCAAAAATTTGCGGACGGCAAAGCGGTTGATCTCGTATTCTACGCGCACATCGATCAACGGCAGCGACTGGCGCGCTTTGACGAAGTAGGCGTTGGCTGCATCAATCGTCTTGAAAGGATAGTTTCGGCGTGGAGTTCCCCATACAAAATCGCGCAGGGCTTCGTAGCACATCGCTTCCCATCCGGCGATGTGCGCGATGAACTCGCGCGTCGTCCAGCCGGGATAAATCGTCGCGTCGTTGGGGATACGCGCCAGCGTCTCGTTCAGAGTGTCGCGCGCGTCGTCGAGTTCCTTCAGTAACGCAGCTTTTCTATCGCTCATCAATTTTCCTATCTCAATCCGCGCAGAATCCGCTGAAAATAAGCAAGCGCACAAACGATGTAGGGGCGAGGCATGCCTCGCCCCTACGAAAACCTTTCTTTACAGAAGGCAGTATACACGAGCTCTCTGACTGTGAACGCCTCAATAGGATTGGCACAGCTTGGTCTGTTCGCCGTGCAGCCACGAATCCCATGCACACACAACCTTCTGAAAAATCCGATTGCCGTTCGCCTTGTTGGTCAGAATGATCAACCCATCCTGCGTTTGCGGCAGCCAGAAGAAGATCGAACGCTGCCCCGCACCGATGCCATCGTGCCAAACGACCGGTGTGCCGTCGTCGAGCGTGAACAGGAAATTGCCGAAGCCGTACTGACCATCCGTCGCAGCGGCAGGTGTGTGCATCAGCGCGATGTCGTCCGGCTTGAGATATTGATCGCTCAGGCCAACCGTGAAGAAACGCGCCAGATCGTTGGCACTCGTGAACAGCCCGCCCGCCGCCAGATCGACGTGCAGCAGGCCATGATCGACCAGCCCGGAGAGCTTGTACGAGGTCGAGGCGTTAGTCAAATCGGGCGACCACTGGAAGGTGCTGCGCGTCATGCCGAGTTGATCAAGCACGTCCGTCTGCATCACCGCTTGAAATGGCTCACCCGTGATGTCGCTGATCATCAACTGCAAGATCGTGAAGCCACCGCCTGAATACTCGAAGCGCGTGCCCGGCTGAAACGTGACCTGTACTGCCGGCACGTCGCTGACCTTGCCGCTCAACAGATCGACCACGCTCGGCAGCGCTCCCGTATTCACGTCGAAGCCCGCGTAGCCATCGACGTTCAGACCCGCCGTGTGGCTGAGAATGCGCCGGATCGTCGCCGCTTTGGGATCATTGCCGTTCGCCCCGGTCAACTGCCAGCTTTTGAGATACTGGTTCACGGGCGCGTCGAGGTCGATTTTGCCCGCCTCGACCAGCCGCATGATCTCCCAACTGGTCAGCGCCTTCGAGATCGACTCGACGCTGAACAGGGTATCGGCATCGACCGGGGCGTTCGTGTCCTTGTCCGCGACGCCGTAGCCCTGTGACCAGACGATCTCGTTATGGTGGATCAGCGCCAGCGCCGCGCCCGGTATCTGGTACTGCTTGATCAGCGATGGCACAAGCGTATCGTATAAGTCAGTCAGCCTGCTGGAAGTGCTGTCCTGCGCAGCAGCCGGACGCGCAATCAACAGCAAAAGCATCATGACGATGAGAAACACCGATGTCATTCTCAAAATCCTCTCACATGGAAATTAAGTTGCGCCGCTATACTGGTCTAGTCGCAGCAGAGGAAGAATGTTCAGCCGTGCCGAAAATTGAACCCGCGCCGCAAGGCTATCATCTCGACCACGACCTGTTTGGAGATTTTGACGGCGGCTCGCAGTGGCGCTGGCTGCTGATCGGCAATCTGTGGGCGCTCATCCCGCTGGCGCTCGCCGTGCTGATCCTCTGGCTGCCCTACCAGTTCTATATCGCGCTTGGCGCGCCGCTCAAGCTGTTCCCTGACCCCGGCTGGCTTCCGATCACCTACTGGGTCTTGGGCGTGGCGATCATCGTCGGCTCGATTGAACTGCACGAAGGACTGCACGCGCTGGCGCTGATCGTGCTCGGCTACCGAGCCAACTTGCGCTACGCCAGCGGCTATTTTTTCGCCACTACCGACGGCTTCCTGACGCGCCGTCACTACCTGATCATGGTGCTGACCCCGCTGACCGTCATGACGCTTGGCGGGATCGTCGTGCTGGCGCTGCTGCCCGTCGCCATCGGACAAATCGTGCTGATCGCGCTGCTGCTCAACGCGGCGGCCTCGGTCGGCGATCTGGTCGTCGCGGATCGAGCATGGCGTCAACCGATTGACGCGCTGTTCGCGGATCGCAAGGGAATCAAAGTCTTTCTACCGCAGCAATAATTCATTGGACAGGGCGAACGCATCAAATTTATATTCGGGTCATGAAAGGCGATACGGATTTTGTCGGGACGCGATTGATCGCGTCCGGCAGAGCGGACGGCATCAATGCCGTCCCTACGATTCCTTGTGACCCTTTGTGACTTTCCATCTGATTTTGATGCGTTTGCCCTGAATCATTGGAAGGAACGCCTTATCGAACCGCGAAATTCCCGCTATACTTACGCGCTAACAGCGCTGAACAGCGAAAACACTCACGTAGGAGCAGCCTCATAGATCAGGAAATCGAAGGTGTGATCAACCTCGCCAGCCCGTATTCAGTCGCGGAGACGCTGGATCGCCTCGAAGCGCTGCTCCAGTCGAAAGGCGTGAAAGTCTTTGCGCGCATCGATCAGCAGCAGGAGGCGCAGGCGGTCGGGCTGGAACTGAGGCCAACGGCGCTGCTCTTGTTCGGCAGCCCGAAAGCAGGCACGCCCTTAATGCAGGCATCGACCAGCGTGGCGCTCGATCTGCCGCTCAAAGTGGTCGCATGGCAGGACGAGGCGGGACAGGTTTGGTTGAGCTACACCAGCTTCGCTTATTTACAGGCGCGCCATCATCTGAGTGACGCGCTCATGCAGGGAATCTCAGCCAGTGAGAACCTGATTCGCGCAGCACTCAGGGAATCTTAAGGGAATCATTTGACCTTACGGAAATTGTATGATAATATAGTCGGCAAGTTGGATTACCGCGCCTTCTTCTCAATAACCTACACCTGAACCTGATCTCAAATTCCGGTGAACCGCCATAGGCGGCGACCAAAACGTGTTCCAGAGCGTCATTCAGGAGCAGTCCAGTACCTCATCAAACGATTTATGTCTCTATTTTGCTGTGTCCACAGCGATGAAAACGCAAACCGCTTGCCAGGCAGAATCAATTTTACTGGGATAAACGGCCACTTATCACGTCCCCAAGCCAACCCTCTCGCTAAATAGGAGATCATCGTGGATATTGCTTATCTCGAACCTAAAACACTGGAAGAACTGCGTCAGATGGCGCGTGAAGCCTCGGTAAGCGGCTACAGCCGTATGAAGAAGCAGGATTTGATGCTGGCGCTCCTGCGCGACCACGCTGAAAAGCAGGGTTATAAGCTGCGCGGCGGCGTCCTCGAAATCGTCGATGACGGCATCGGTTTCCTGCGCGCGGAGAAGTATCTCCCCGGCCCGGAGGACATCTACGTCAGCCAGACGCAAATCAAGCGCTTCAACCTGCGCACCGGCGATATGGTCGTCGGGCAGGTACGCGCGCCGAAGGACTCGGAGAAATACTACGGTCTGCTCCGCGTCGAATCGGTCAACGGCCTCAACCCTGAAGAAGCCAAGAACCGCCCGAACTTTGAAGAACTGACCCCGATTTTCCCGCTCGAACGCTTTGACCTTGAAACCAACTCCCGTGTGATTTCGACTCGACTGCTCAACCTGATTACGCCGATTGGTCGTGGTCAGCGCGGCCTGATCGTTTCGCCCGCGAAGGCTGGTAAGACGACCATCCTCAAGGACATCGCCAACGCCATCAGTTATAACTATCCCGACGTTCACCTGATGATCGCATTGATCGGCGAGCGCCCGGAAGAAGTCACCGACATGGATCGCTCGGTCGATGCCGAAGTGATCGCCGCAACCTTTGACGATCCCGTCCAGCACCACGTCCGTGTCGCGGAAATGGCGCTCAACCGCGCCAAGCGCCTCGTCGAAGTCAAGCGCCATGTCGTCCTGCTGCTCGACAGCATCACCCGTTTGACCCGCGCCTATAACCTGGTCGTCCCGCCGAGCGGTCGCACGCTCACCGGCGGTCTTGATCCCTCGGCGGTTCACCCGCCGAAGCGTCTGTTCGGCGCTGCCCGTAACGTCGAAGAAGGCGGCAGCCTGACCATCATCGCCACCTGCCTCGTCAATACCAACAGCAAGATGGACGACGGCATCTACGAGGAATTCAAGGGTACGGGCAATATGGAACTTCACCTTAGCCGCAAGCTGCAAGAGCGCCGTATCTTCCCGGCCTTCGACATCGAACAGTCCTCGACCCGCCGCGAAGAACTCCTGCTGGGGCCGGATGTGCTCGCGCGTGTCTATACGCTCCGCCGCATGTGGAGCCATCTCGCCGAAGACCCGGAGCTGCAAGCCGTCGGCGCAACCGAGCAGTTGCTCAACCAGTTCCGCCAGTTCGACACGAACGAAGAATTTCTCAACAGCCTGCCGGGGCCGGGTGCCGTCGGCAGCAACAACAATAACAACCATCGCGGCAGCTTCCGCGACTAACGGAAGCGGTCTCCCCTTCGGCTGCTTCAAAATTCAGCCGAAGCTATGAATTTCGTAAATCCACACCGTTCTCTTGCAACCTTCTTACGATCACTGTCGTATAGTGGTGTGTGATGGATGAAAGGACAAGGTTGCAATGGGATGGTATGACGGTCGTGGCTACTACGGTCGGCGGCATGGTGGCGGTTTCTTCCTCTTCCCGCTGATCTTCATCGGCATGATGCTGCTGTTCTTTACGCGCGGCTTTTTCTTCTTCTTCATGCCATTGCTGGTGCTCGGTTTGTTCGCCTTCGGCGCGTTCATGCTCGTACGCTTCCTGTTCAGCGGGGCGCACGACTATGATGACCACAGCGGCTGGGGTTGGGACGACGCTGAAAAGCGTAAGAATGCTCCCCGCTTCTTCACCGATCAGAACGGTCAGCGCTGGCAGGCCGTCGAGGACGAGAAGAACAAGCGCTATCCGAACGACAGCGATTTCGTCTAGATGAAGCACAAATGAAAGTAAAAAAGAGGGCGGCAGCGCCCTCTTTTTGATTCTCCGCCCGGTTTCCGCCTGCCTGACCGTCTGCTCACACCGCCTTCTTCGTCGCTCAAACTGCCTTTTTCGCGCTTTCGACCAGCAGCGCCCGTTTGCAACCCAAAGCGCCTTCCGTGCGTACTCCATAGTAATAATGTTCATCGCTTGTTTGATCGTCACCAAAGCGGCAGCAAAGCGCATGTAGCACTACCGCAAGCGAATACCCAAAAGCAGGAGGAACACCATGTTGGCGACACACGCCGCGTTGATCATCGGGCTGGTCTTTGTCGGGATTATCCTGTTCACCCTGTTCCTGTTCAGCACCTCGCCGGAGTGGTGGCTGACGCAGGTGGACGACAAGTCGCGCCTGACGACCGCCGAATGGCTGGAACGCGCCGCCCGCGAATCCGCCGACGAATAAGGATCAAGCAATGGACGACGCGAAACAGGTTCATATCCAGTGGCGGCGGCGGCTTTTCGGCTTCCACGCGCTCATCTGGCTGATCGCGCGGCTGGCGGTCGGCTCGCTGCGCGTGACTCCGCCGCTTGCCATCTATCAGGGGTTTGAAACCTGGGGCGTGCTCGTCGTCCTGCACGGCATCCTGCTGGCAATCCTCGACGGACGCGATCAGGCGCGGCTGCCCTTCGCGTGGCTGCGCCACCTGATCGAGCCGCGCGAGCGCCGCTGGTCACTGCTGACAATTGACGCTGCGCTCGTGTTCAGCCTGACGATTGCGATTCTCACGCGCATCATCCCTTTCGAGACGCTGGAGCGCTTCGCCGCGCCGATCTCGCTGCTCTGGCTGGCACTGGTTGGCTTCGGCTATGCGCAGATTCTGCTGATGATCTACGCGGAAGTCCGTGACCGCTCAGTTCGCAAACGCAAGCGCGGCGAAAAGCGCAAGCCGGAAGGCGCTTTTTCCGATCTTGTCACGCCTGCCGACGATGGCGAACTGCTCGACTTCCCGCAGCCTAAGCCCAAAATTCAACGAGATTAAGAAGCATCATGTCCGAAGATCAGCTTTACGAATTGGCGCGCAAGCGCATCGACCGACGCAATCGGCGCGTCCTGCTGCTGGGTGTGAATATCTTCGCGTTCCTGATCTACGTGGGCGCGTTCGTCGCCTTCTATCACGACGTTTCGCATCAACTCGCCCTGTTCGGCATCATGCTCTGGTTCGGCGTGCTGGTATTCCACGTGATCGCCCTGGGCGTGACGCAAAGCCGTGATCAGGACATTGAAAGGGAAATCGCCAAGCTGCGTGAGCAAGTCTACGAAAAGCCCAAGCGCCTCGACCTGGACGACGCCGATGGCGAACTGATCGACTTTCCTGCGCAGGCTGGCGAGGCTCGCAGGCATGATCCACGCTGAAGGCAGGCCAGTCTCAGACCGCTGAGAGCGATCAGCATTTTCCTGCTGGCAGATGACACGCACTTCCGCGACAACCGCCGCAGGAATGCAAGTCCTGGAGAGAAACGCAACGATGACTTAGGTGAATTAAACACTGCTACGTTTGTTCGGCGACGAGGGCAGGTGAATTGATTTTTGCCGACGAATCCCTGCGGAAGCTCAACCGCGATTGGGAGGAAGATCATGTCTGAAGATTTGCTCTATGAACTGGCACGGAATCGGGTCGAGCGACGTAATCGTCGCTGGGTTTGGTGGAGCGTCGACTTTGCCGGCGTTGTCCTCATGCTGGCGCTGGTCGCGCTGGTCGGAAATACGGCTTTCGGCGGCGCGGCGGCAGCGCTTTTTCTCGCATGGGGTGGCCTCCTGGCGCTGCACACCCTTTGGATGGCGCGAATGAGACATCACGACAGCGACATCGAGCGCGAAGTCGCCAGACTGCGTGAGGCCAGCGGCTTCGAGAAACCCAAACGGCTTGAACTCTCCGACGACGGCGAATTGATTGATTTTCCTGAACAGTCACAGGACAAACGTCTGAAAGATTCGGTATAATAATGGTGGAGTCAGTCGACATCGGAACTGGGTTTATGGCTTCGCTCGAAGGACAAATGCTCGGCCAGTACAAAGTGATCGCCCAGATGGGATCGGGCGGCATGGCGACGGTCTACAAAGCCTATCAGGAACGCCTGGATCGGTTCGTGGCGATCAAGATGCTGCACGAGGCGTTTCAGGAGGATAAGAATTTCCTCGCGCGCTTCCAGCGTGAAGCCAAGATTGTCGCGCGTCTGGAACACCCGCATATTGTCCCGGTCTACGATTACGATCAGTTCAACGGACGGCCTTACCTCGTCATGAAATACGTCGAGGGCAAGACGCTCAAGGCTGAACTCGACGAAATGCCGCCCACGCTCGACGAAATTCTGCGCATCCTGCCGCCGGTTGCCGACGCGCTCGACTACGCCCATCGACAGGGCGTGCTGCACCGCGACATCAAACCGTCGAACATCATCCTCGACGGCAGCGGCGTGCCCTTCCTGACCGATTTCGGACTGGCGAAAATGGCGCAGATGGGCGAAAGCACCCTCAGCAACGACATGCTCCTCGGCACGCCCAATTACATCTCGCCGGAACAGGCAATGGGCAGCCGCGATCTTGATTCGCGCACCGATCTCTACTCGCTCGGCGTGGTGCTGTACGAACTGTTGGTCGGGCGCGTGCCGTTCAGCGCCGATACCCCCTTCGCCGTGATCCACGACCAGATTTACCGTGAACTGCCCAGGCCGAGCAGCATCAACCCGGACATCAAGCCGCCCGTCGATGCTGTGCTGGTCAAGGCGCTGGCGAAAGCTCCGGCAGATCGCTACGCGACGGCCACCGAGATGGTCAGCGCCTTCAAACAGGCTGTCGCGCAGTCCGACTTAAAAACGCTCGACCCGGATCGCAGCGCTGCTGCCTCGGAGTCGCTCGCGAACTACCGTGAGCAGCAGAATCAAACGCCGCCGCCCGCTCAGTCACAGACACTACAAGCGCCTGACGTGAGCGCCCCGCTGCCGCCGATTCAAGCGCCAGCGGCGCAGATACAGAAACCCGCGCCGCCCGCTCAACCCGCGCCGCCGAGTGTGCCGCAGCAGCCTTCCATGCCGGGATTGCCGCTGATGAGTCCGCCCGGCGGCTTTCCCTATCCACCGAGCGCCCGCGACATGCGCCAGGCCGCGCGCGAGCTGCGCCACGAAGCCAAGCACATGGCGAAGCAGGAGCATGACTCGCAGCGGATTGTCGAAGCGCAGTTCGATTTTGCCAACGCCAGCAACGTCGTCCGGCAGGCGATGGAGGGAATCGGGAGCGCCTTCGAGGGGAACAACACGGATCCCGACTTCATCCCGATGAATGACGAGACGGCCATCCGCCGCCGCGTCGAAAGCGATTTCAACAAGCGCAAGGAGTTCATCAGCGATCTGGGGCCGTTCGTGGTGATCAACGCGATCCTGTGGATCATCTTCGGACACGGCGGTTTCCCCTGGCCGATGTTCATCACACTCGGCTGGGGCGCGGGCCTAGCCGCCCACGCGGTTGAGACCTATTACGCCACCGGGAAACGGGTAACGCGGCGTCTGCGCGCGATTCAGAATGCCTTTTACGAGGAACTTGGCCCCGATTGGCCGACTGCTGACCGCAAGGAATTGCAGCGCATCCGTCACCGCGTGACTGAGCCGATCACCAAGCGGCGCGAATTTTTCGATCATCTCGCCGTTTTCCTGTGTATCAATGCCATGTTCTGGATCGTATTTGGCAGCGGCGGCGGCTTCCCCTGGTGGCTGATCATTACACTCGGCTGGGGCATCGGGCTGGTCGCACACGCGGGGGAAATGTTGAGCGTGACCACGCGCGAAAGCGCCATCGAGAAAGCAATTGCGCAGGAGCGCCGTCAGTTCGAAGTGGATGAGAAGCCCAAGCGGGATCGCCGCGTCCGCCTGACCGACGACGGTGAGTTCACCGACAGCATGGCGGAAGAAATCGACTCGGAGGAGAAAGCCAAGCGCTCCGGTCGCTCGTGAGCGGGTTTGGATAGGAGAAAAAATGAATTTGCTCCAGCACGTTTTAGTCAAACGCATTGAGCGGATTTATCGTCTGCGCCTGCTTTACGGCATCCATTTAGCGATTTACGGCACGGTGGTCGTTTTCAGTATGCTGTGTACCACCACGTCTCAGTGGCAGAGCGCCTCGCTCCTGTTGATGCTGTGGCTGCCCGTGCTGGTCGTTCATACGGTTGCGCAAAGCTGGTACGAGCATCACGAGCGGCGCATGTCATACGCGCTTGTCCCGGTCAAGCCGTTCAATCGCTACACCGTTCCCGTGCAGCTTTACGACGAGAACGGCCAGCCGATGCGCGGCGATCACGATCACATCGACTATCTGCCGCCCCCGCGTTAAGAACTGGAGGGGCACGACAGGTCGTGCCCTTGTGAGAAACACTTCCTCGAATTACTGCCCCACAATGACCGGCGCAGGCCGCGTTGGATCGAGCGGATTCGCGCCGCCGCGCGTCAGATAGAGCGTTCCGGGGATCGAATCGCCTGCCTTGAACGCGCCAACCCACACGCTCACGCTGCCGGTTGACGTATTTCCGATCACATCAACGGTTGGCTGCTTCGAGTTGAATGAGTCGTCGTTGCAATAGTATGTTCCGTCGGGCATTCGTACGATCAGCGCGGCGTCGGCTCTCGGCTCATCCGAGACGAAAAATACGCGCAGATAGGGCGTCGCCTGCGGCAGCGTAAAGGCAAATGATGGCTGCGCCGGATATACGCCGGGGCAGTCTTTGTTTTGCGAGCCAACATCGACCGCGCCGCCGCCGACAATTCCCACCAGCGGCGCGGGATCGGGCGCATTGGCATCGAACGCGAAGGCGGACGCGCCCGGCGTCAGGCCATCGACAGGATTAGTCGTTGCCTTCGTGCCGCTGGCCGGAATCGTCTCCGGTGACCACTGCTTCTCGGTGACGTAGAGCAGCCCCAGAATCAGATCGCTGGGCGCGGTTTCGTCGCTGACCCAGACGTTGTAGACTCCCTGAACCGGATTGACGAAATTGACCTGCGGCTCGTTGTAGCTGTAGGCGAAATCGCTGTTGCAATTCCACGCGCCGTTCGGGTCTCGCACGATCAGCGCCGCGTCCTGCTGGGCGTTGACGGGCTTGAACAAAAACTCCAGCCGCGTCGATACACCTGACCAGTTAACGCGGAAGCTCGGCGGCGCGGTGGCGAAGCCCACGCAGTCGTTACTCTGTGCCGAGTCGGGCACGTTGAGCGCCCCGCCTGCGTTCAGCACGCGATAGTATGGGTCAGGCAGGAAGCCCGCCGCCAGATTTTCCGTGCCGAAGATCGGGTAGAGCGTCGGGTTGAGCGCGTTCGCGGGAATCGGCGTAGCGGTTGGCGCGAGCGTTGGGCCGGGCGTCGGACTCGGCGGGATATTCACGCCGGTCGAGCCGGGCGTTACGTCGGTGCGCGTCGTCACGTACAAATCACCCGTGATTGCGTCACTCAGCGAGCCGACCCAGACGTTGTAATCGCCTGCCACTGCTCCGTCGATCTCAACAGTGGGGTTGTGCAGGCCATACGAATCGTTGTTGCAGTGAAAATTGCCCTGCGGATCACGCACGATCAGCGTCGCGTCCCAGGTTACCGCGTCAGAAATGAATAGGAAGCGCAGCGTCGGGAATGGAGTAAGCGCCTGAAAGCGGAAGGCTGGCTCGACGGTGATGCCGCCCACGCAGTCCGCGCCGAGATTGCGCGCGTAGGCGTCGATGTCGCCGCCGCCGGCCACCCGCTCGACGCGAAACGGATCGGGCTGGAAGCCAGCGCCGCCCGCGACAATGCCGTGATCGGGCGTAGCGGTTGGATCAAGCGGGCGATCCGCGTCCTGCGCAATCACCGCGCCCGCCATCAGCAGTAAAGCAATAACAATCACAACTCGCATCAAAACCCTTGAGAACCCGCCTGCTCTGCGCTACGCTTTAACCATCACGTAAAGAAATATTTATACTGAGAAATCCGGTTCCGACAATACCGTCTCATGAATCTACCATTTCGCTTCGAGTTTATCCCCTATCCGCTCTGGCGACGTAAGTCCATGCCCGCGCAGGTTGGCGCGCTGCTCGCAGGTGAGGCTGATCGTCACCCACCTGCGACGCCCGTCGAGATGGCGCACTATCTCACGCGCTGGCGGCTGCTCCCCACAGGAATGGATTTGGTCGCCGCCCGCGCCGCGCTCAAAACGCTGACTCCAACCATCGAAACCGTCGCGCTCGATGCGAAGCCAGCGACAGGAACTCAGCCTGTGCGCCTGCCTGCTCAGTGGCAGCCGATGGAAGCGGTGATCGTCAGCTTTCCCGTGCTCTATCCGCCGCTCTGGAAAACGCACATCGCCCTGATCGAAGCGATCAGCTCGGTCGCGCGTGTGGACGTGTTGATCCCGTCACCGCTGTGGGCAGGCGCGATCTGGCTCTGGCTGACCGAGCGCGGCCAGGCCAAACTCGACAACGTGCGTCTGCTCGATCTGCCGACCGACGACATCTGGGTGCGCGATTACGGCCCGCTGATCGGTCTGGATCGGCAGGGGCAGCGCGTCGCCGTCAGCGCGATCTACGATCCGCTCGACACCTATCCGCAGACGCGCGACAACGCGATGCCGGAGCGCTGGGCAGCGCATCGGGCAATGCCCTGCTGTCCGCTCGATTTGCACATGGAGGGCGGCAACGTCTGGTCAGATGGAGCGGGTACACTGTTGATGAGCGATGACCTGTTCGCGCGCCATCCACAATTCAGCCGCGAAGATGTGGTGAAACGGCTGCATCAAGCCTTCGTCTTTGACCGCCTGATCACCGTGCCGCCGCTGGCCTACGAGGAAACCCGCCACGTCGATCTGCTCGTCAAGCTGGCGGACGCGCACACGGTACTGATCAGCGCGCCAACCCCGCCGATCAATAGAGCGCGCCTGCGCGAAGCCGCCGCGATTCTCAGCCGCGAAACCAACGCACAGGGTCAGCGCTACCGCGTCATCGAACTGCCGACGCCCGCGCCCTATCTTAACTGGTTCGTCTATCCGATCTGGCGCAGCTATACCAACGCGCTGACCGTCAATGGTCAGGTGCTCGTGCCGACCTTCGGCGTGCCGAGTGACGCGCAGGCGTTAGCGATCTATCGTGACGCCATGCCCGATCATGCCATCATCCCGATTGACTGCTCCGCCTCGGCCAACGGCGGCGGCGCGGTTCACTGTTTGACGAAGGAAGTCCCTAGCCCGTTACCGTGAACTGACCGAGCGGCAGTTGATCCGCCTGCTCGCCGGTGGCAGCGTTTGTCCCTGATAGACGCTCGCCCGTTTGCCAGCGATAGACAATCAGCAGCGCGTGATCCGTGCCCGGCGACAAATTGGCGATCTCCGCGACATAACAGCCATCGAACAGGCCAAAATCAGTCTGTGCGACCAACTGCCCTGCCGCGTTCTCGACGTGCAGCGCGACCGAATAATCGCTGCGATTGACCGCTGGATCGAGGGAAGAGCGCAGCAGCAGCCGCAGTTGGGAAGCGCTTTCCGACGGCAGCGGCTGTATTTCGCCAAGTGCGATACCAGTACCAAAGTGGAAGTTCAGCGGGACGTTGCTCGCGGTCGCGTAAAGTTGAAGCGTCAAATCGGCGACCCGCTCGGCGGGATCGCAAGCGAGATAATTCCCGTTAACGAGCCGCTGCACGGCATTCTCGGCGGAAACTGAATGGCGATGCTGTGGATCGAAAGCGATCCAGAACAGCGGGCTGGTGCCGACAAATGTATGGAGTTGGCGGTCATATTCGTCCGGGGTCTTGTCGGGCAGCGATTCGAGCAGGTACGGCTGCACCGGAACGTCGTGCAGGTAATAATCCGCGACGGGCTGATTGATCCAGGCAGGCGTGCCATCGGGATTCAGAAAAATCAGCTTATCGCCCGGCTGGGCGACGGGGCGTAAATCACGGGCGAGCTGATCCCAGGGCAAGACGGTGATCCAGTCGGATTGAAAATAAGCGGGGTTGAAGGTCAGCCAGATGCCTGCCGCGACCCAGATACCCATCGCCATCGGCGCGAGCTTGAAACGCGCCGCGCCGATCCCGACGAGCAACGCCAGCAGCGGGAACAAGGCCATCACGTGGCGCACATTATCGACGAAGTGAAAGCGGCTGTTCGCCAGAATCGTTAAGACCAGTGTCGCCGCGCCGACAATCCACAACAGACGCACGGCTGCCCTGCGCGGCTCTGCGCCACACCATGCCAGCAACGCCAGCAGCGCAATACTGCCGTTACTGAACAGGTAGAGGAGATCGCTCGTCAGCTCCAGTGGGGTGAAATTGAAAGCCAGACGTGCCGGGTCAGCCCCGGCGACCAGCGCGGCAGAATACGCGACACCAGCCCAGGGCAAAAACGTCAGCCCCGCGCCGATAATCGTGAACAGGAGCACCAGCCAGTAACGATTCTTGGGCGCGGCGATCAGATGATACAACCCAATCGATACGGCCAGCAGACCAGCAACGTAATGGGTATACAGCATTGCCACGAGGACGAAAAACAGCCCGGCCAGGTTCGCCGGGGTTGGCTTCGCTTGCAGAATACGCCAGTAGAGCCACAGCCCGAACGCGCACTCGAACGGCACGAGTGAATACATCCGCACCTGATCGAGATAAATCAGAAAGAAAGCTGAAAGTCCGAGTGCCAGCGCTGCATACAGTCCGGCTTTGCGCGACATCAGCGCCACGCCGAGGCGATAAACCGCTGCGACCGCGAGTATCCCGCTCAACCACGACAGCGCCCGCGCCGCCGGCTCTGACCAGCCGACTAGTCCGCCCCACGTCGCTAGCAGCAGGAAAAATCCGGGCGGATGGAATGGGTCTTGCTGCGCATCTTTGAGAAACGTCTGTGCAGGCGAAAACTGCGCGTTATAGATGCCGCCCGCATCGTAGATCGAATACCATTCGTCGTACCAGTACGTTTGCCCGTTCAAGCCACGCGCGCCCAACAGGGTCGTGAGCAGCAGGATCAGCGTTACCCATGTGAGAGCAAGCCGCTTTGACAGAATCAACCCTCTCACGGCGACGAATTCATGCCGAAGTATGTTTCCAGCACCTGACGCGCAATCGGGGCGGCGACTTCCGAGCCTTCGCCTGCCGTCTCGACCTCGACGACGACCACCACCTGCGGATTCTCGCGCGGGGCATACGAGGCGAACCACGCCTGCGGCGGGGTATCCGCGCCGCCTGTTTGCGCCGTGCCCGTCTTGCCGCAAACGCCGAGCGCTTGCAGCGGCGAGTTGCGGAAAACGAACTCCGCCGTACCAACCGGGGAAGTCGTCACCGCGCACAACCCGCCCTGAATCGTGGCGAGCACTTCCGGCTTGTTGTTGGTCGGCGTCATTTGCGGCGTGTGCGCGGGTGTGAGGGTGTCACCCGTCAGCCCGTAACTGGCGACCAGATAGGGCGTTGGCAGCGATCCACCGTTGGCAATCGCCGAGTACCAGCGCGCGACTTGCAGCGGCGTCACCTGCACCTCGCCCTGCCCGACCGCGATGTTGACCGCGTCCGAGAACGTCCAGGGGACGCCCGTCGTGGTCAGCTTCCAGTTCGGCGTGGGGATGAAGCCCGTATCTTCAGCCAGATCGGTCAGTCCGGTCGGGCCGCCGAAGCCCGCCTTCTTCATATAGTCTGGTAGTGTGTTCGGATCAGCCTGATCGAGCCGATAGCCCGCTTCATAGAAATAGGGATCACAGCTTTGCGTCAGCGCGCTTGCCAGCGTCACCCGCCCATGACCACCGGGCAGCCAGTCGTAACGGGTAATGTCGCGCGTCCACACGCCCGTACAGACGTAAGACTGGTTGAGCGCGTAAATGCCCGTATCGGTGATCGCCGCCGCTGTCACCGTTTTCATGGTCGAGCCGAGCGCGTACTGACCCTGTGTCGGTCGGTTGACCTCCGGGTTGCGCGGGTCAGACGTATACTGCGCGATCAACTGATTGGCCTGCTGCTTGCCCATCTCCGGGAAGGGTAGATAGGCATTGTCGTCATACGAGGGATAGGTGACCAGCGCGTAGAGCTGCCCCGTGTTCGGATCCATCACCACCACCGAGGCGCCTGCTGAAGTCGGCCCCCAGCTATCTTTGGCCTGCGTGTAGGCGCTGGCGACAATTTGCTCGACTTTCTGCTGGAAGGCCGAGTCCACTGTCAGCCACAGGCTTTGACCGGGTTTCGCCGTGACCTGCGCCAGTTGATTCAGCGGCGTTCCTGACGAATCGACCAACGTCAGTGTTTCGCCGGGCTGACCGCGCAGCGTTTTGTCCCACGTCAGTTCGATGCCACTGCGACCGAGGATCGAATCCTGATTGAAGCCCGCCGCTTCGACATCGGCAACATCCTCGGCATCAGGATAGCCGACGTAGCCGACCAGGTTGGCGGCGACCGCTCCGGTCTGGTATTCGCGCGTCGGCTGTTCCTTGAAGGTGACACCGCAGTACTGCGTCAGCGCCTGATTGGTGTCCTGGTAGACCTGTGGATCAACCGTGCCGAGGTCGATCACCCAGTTGGGATGGGCTTGCAGGATCGTTTGTACGTCGCTGACCGATTTGCCGAGCGCGCCCGACAGCGAGTTCAGGCAGTCGGCCATGTCGGGAATCTGCTGCGGCACGACCTGAAGGCGCACCACCTTCCCATTCTGATCGGCAAGGACGTTGCCCTGACTGTCGTAGATGTTGGC
>DASZXN010000008.1:0-2181 GCA_035545875.1 Phototrophicaceae bacterium | reverse complement strand
CACCACTCCCGATCAGCGGGGAATGAGCAGCCGTGCATGGCTCAGGGCGCGCAGGTGCGCCCTGAGCAAAATCGGGTACTTGCAGCGGAGCGGCTTCGCGTCGCCGCAGGCGCTTACTGCGCCCGAAACGCGCCCATCTCCTGCACATCGACCTGAACGCCTTCCAACTGCTTGGGGATCACGTCGTCAGGAGCAAGCTCGTCGAGCGGAATTTTGTGATCGACCATGACGATCAGGCCGACGTTGGGCGAGCGCACCCCATTGCTGATCGGATGGCCGACGCCGACGCCGATCACGTTTGGCTTTTGCATCAAATCGTTGGCGTACTTGGCCTGAATTTGCGAAGCAAGCTGCGTCTGTTCGTGAAGATCGTTTTGAGAAGACATAATCGCTGCCCCTCTCTTGCTGAAGCAGTCAGCAGCCTTTTGGTTTTGATCTCACTGCCAACCACTCAGCGCGAACGGCTCTCTAAATCGTCACGTTGAGTTGATTGAGCACAGCGTCAATCGGCAGAAAGATCGTCGCCTGCGATGATCCGGCGAACAGCAGCCCGACCGCCGCTGGCGAGGCCGCATCGACAATCAGCGATCCCGAATCGCCGCCGTCGCTCATCGCTTCGGTGACGACCGTGCCGACGAAGCGGGCGGTTTTCTGCCCGGCGGCAGTATCGTAAGCGATGTTGACCGTCGCGTTGAGCAGGGTGACGTTGCCCTCGGTGTAGGAGGTCGTGCGTCCGAATTTGCGCACGCGCATCCCTAACGTAGCGACCTTCGTCCCGCTCACCTTGCCGATTTGCAGAATCTCGTCGGTGAACATGGCCGGGTCAACCGGCTTGGCAAGCGCGCAGTCCACCGTATTGGTCGGAACGTCGGCCTGCGCCGCTGGCGTGGTCGATGCGGGAGCGGGGGTGATGATCCCGCTGCTGACGGCCTGCGGGGTCACGGTCGTCGATTGCACCCGTTTCTGTGAGCCGGAGGCCGAGGCAAAAGCATTCAGCACCGAAATGATCAGTTCGAGGATGTCGCACACGGAACTCGTCGTGCCGGGGGTCGTTGGCGTCGTCGGGTTGGTCGGCGTGGGCGCGGGCGGCGGATTGGTCGGCGGCTGCGCGGGCGGCGGTGAAGTCACGACCGAATCGTCGGTGTAGGTCAGCTTGATGAAGCGTTCAAGGGTTGCCACCATGTCGCCGGGGTTTTGGCCGCCATCAATCGCGCCGGGCTGCAAAATCGCGTCGCCAATCGCCGCGCCGTTGCTGTTGGCGAGCACGTGATTGTTCGAGAGGATCAGTTTTTGCCCGCTGACCTTATCGGTCACGAGCGCGCCGAAGGTTCCGGCGGTGACTTTATAATGGCCGATGCTCACACCCGGCGGGATGATTGGGCGGACGCGGCCTTTCGGGTCAGGGAGCGCGGCCTGCTGCGCGCGCAGATAGCCGACTTCCATCACGTCGGTTTTCATCCCTTCCAGTTCAGGCGGGATCACGTCCTGAGCGGTCAGCGCGGCCAGCGGCTTTTTCTGCTGAACCAGCACCACGACCGACAGGTCGCCATTGGTGCTGCCTTTGTTCGTCTTAAACCCAACGCCCACGCCGACGACGTTGGCTTTCGCAAGAAGGGTATGCTGATGCAACTGCTGTGCTTGAATCGCCTGATCGGTTGACATTATTCTTCCTTCCGAACGTTGTTTCGATTGTATCATGGCCTGCGCTCGCCTGCTCGAACGGAAAAGCGCGCGCGCGCTGCATCCAGGAACTCTGATTCAGCGTTAATGCGGATAGATAGTGCTACAGGCGATAATGTTTTGAACCATCTGCGCGCCTGTAATGTATTGGATTGCGATAGGCGCAGCCAATTCTGTGGTAGAGTTGAGAAGAAAGCGCCTCCCGCCTGAAGGGACTTCATCGTGAAAAAATTCTGGGTATTGGGCCTGCTCGCGGGTCTGGTCTTAGCGGCGTGCCAATCCAGCGCGCCCCTGCACCAGTATACGAAGGGCAATCTGCTGGCGGCGTACAACTTTTCCGCGCCCGGCTCGTTTGAAGAAGGCACCTACGGCGCGGCAACGCTGCAAGTGATCAACGGGGTTTACGAGATCAACGTGACGCAGGGCGACGATGTGCTCTGGTGGGGACAATGGGGTGATGACTACAGCGACACGATCATCGATGTCGATACCGAACAGGTG
>DASZXN010000007.1:0-1759 GCA_035545875.1 Phototrophicaceae bacterium | reverse complement strand
GTAGAATCCTCAGATATGATTTTGCGAATGGAAGCCAGGATCTCTTCCATTGTCGGTTCGTGTTGGGGACTCGACGCCATGCTCATCGCTCCAGCCGCGCTTTCTCTGACGCAGGTTGACCTTAAGATACTCGCTTTGGGAACGCAAAGAATCCCTTAACGTCACAAAAGCTTAGCCTCCGAAACCGACGAAGGCCGCGGCATCGTTGTCGTAGTGTTCCATAGGATCGTAAAGCTTCACTTTGAGGCCCAGCGACTTCGCCGTCAGCGCTCCGCCGGCTGCGAGGACCTGATAGGCGGCCACCACGGCGTTGCGCTGGGAACTGACCAGCGCAACCTGAGCGTTCAACAGCTCCTGTTCGGCGTTCAGGACATCGAGAACGGTGCGGCCGCCGACCTGCTGCTCCTTGCTGACGCCTTCGAACGCAATTTCGTCGGCCTTCTGGGTCGCTTCGTTGGATTCGATCGTACCGAGCGCCGACTGAAAATTACTCCACGTAGCCTCGACCGCTTCGTGGACTTGGCGGTCCGTCGATGCGACATTCAACTTCGACTGCGCGTGCAGTTCGCGCGACTGGCGGACATTCGCCTCCTCAACGCCAGCCTGGTAAATCGGCACATGCAGTTCGGCAACGGCAGCGAGCGCGTGCTGCGCTACACTCTCCGGGCTGCCGCCGGCGCCGAAACCTTGAACCGAATTCAGCGCGCTTTGCGAGTATTGATACTGTCCCTGAAGCGAAAGCGTCGGCCCCATCGCGCCCCACGCATCATCGACGGCATAATTCGCCGCACGCTCATTGGCCTGCGCCTGTAGCAACGCGGGGCTCTGCCTGAGCGCGAGGCTAAGTACGGCATCCTGATCGCTGGGCACTTTCGGAAGCGAAGGCTTGCTCTCCAATGTTTCTGCCGGGCGCCCGACAGACTGCATGAAGTCGGCGCGACTGATCGCGAGTTGGCCACGCGCCGTTGTCAAATCGGATTGTGCCACGGCGAGCCGCGCTTCAGACTGGGCAACGTCCGTGCGTGTCAAAGACCCCGCCTTGAATTCGAGTTGCGTGGAGTCGCGTTGCCGGCGGAGTACTTCCACGTTGTGCTCACGCAAGCGAACGATCGCACTATCGCGCACGACATTCATGTATGCCGTAACAGCGGCAAGAAGAACGGTCTGCTCCGTCGCCGTAAGTTGTGCCCGCGCCGCGCGTACCAAAGCCTTCGCGCGGCTGATCTCCGCAATCGTGCGTCCGCTACGAAAGATCGGCTGCGAAACTGTGATCTGGCCATTCAAAGGATGGTCTGTGATCGATTCATTGACGATTCGTGTCGTAGGGGGCGGAGGTGTCGTCGTGGAATGAGACGAAATCGTCCCGCCAGCGCTGATGAGCACGGGGAAAAAATACTTTTGCACGCCATACGATGCATCCAGCGAAATGGTCGGGCGCCACCCCCCGTTCGCCTGCGCGACCTGCTCGTCTGTAGCGCGAAGACCAGCCTGCGCCGCGGCGAGATCGGGATTGGTTTCGTAGGCAATCTCCAGTGCCTCTTCGAGTGTCATGTCGGGTCTGGGCACGTCCAGTTCTGCAGGTGTCGCAGCAGGGGCGCTCGTCATTTGAGCAAGCCTCTGCACCTTCGCAGGCTTGTGCTTGCCATGCGCCTCACAAGGCGTTGCCAGCGCAAGCGCGGCGAGACCCGCTATCAACGCGCCGCTGCGGATCATCGTCATGCCAAAATCCCCTTCGTCCGACCCGGATATAGGGTGCCGG
>DASZXN010000006.1:0-3217 GCA_035545875.1 Phototrophicaceae bacterium | reverse complement strand
AGCGGCAACCAGCAGCCTGGCGTCGCGTGCCAACGTAGATGGATCGCAGGAGACGTAAGCGATCTTGCGCGGCTGGCAGGCGATCAGCGCTGCGAGTGCCTTCGGCTTCATGCCCGCGCGTGGCGGATCGATCACGGCGGCATCGACGCGAATTTTATGCGCCGACAGCACCGCCTCGGTTGTACCAACGCGAAAATCGACGTTGCTGAGATCAGCGAGGTTGCTCTCGGCATCGCGGACGGCAGGCGCGTAGACCTCGACGGCGGTCACGCGGCGAGATCGCTCGGCCAGAAACGCCGTGAATAAGCCAACACCCGAATACAAATCCAGCACGCGCTCGTCGCCACGCAAATCGAGTCGATTCAGCACCAAATCGACCAGCGTCTCGGCTTGCGGCAAATTGACCTGAAAGAAGCTGCCGCCCGTCACCTGAAAGCCGCGCTGTTTGATGCGATAGGTCACTTTATCTGTACTGGCTACGTTGGCCTCGTCGTCAGGCTCGGCATTTGATCCGCTGCGGGCGATGAGCTTGTCGGCTGCGCTGGCGGCTGCGCTGGCGGCTGCGCTTCCGACCTGCAAGCGAACGCGCTCACCCGGTTGAAAGCGTTTCTGCTTCAACCGCTCGAACCAGTCGCTCAGTTCGGGGCGAATAAGGTAGCACTCGTCAATCGGGATGATGGTGCGATCATCGACGGCGACGAAGCCCAGCCGCCCCGCGCTGGTGACGTGAAAGGTCACGTGGGAGCGGTACAGCCAGGGATCAGGGCTGGCGATGGTCGGATGCACGAGCGCGTCGCGCAAACCACCGATGCGCGCCATCTGCTCGATCACCACGTCGCGCTTGAAGCGAAGCTGTGCCGCATAATCGATCTGCTGCCAGTGACAGCCACCGCAGATGCCGAAATGCTTACAGCGCGGCTCAACGCGCTCGGCGGACGGCGTAATTACAGCTTCGACTGCGGCGAAAGCGTAGCTGCGTTTGTCCTGCGTGATGCGGACGCGGACGCGCTCGCCGGGGATGCCGAAAGGCACGAAGATCGGGCGGCCTTCGTGACGACCGAGCGCCCGCCCGCCGTGCGTCATCGCGGTCAGGTCGAGTTCAAACGTCTCCGTCATGCGCTTCCTCTGGCTCCTCGTAGTGCTCCTCGCGCGCCATGTGCAGAATCGAGCGGCCTAGCTCACGCAGCTTCTCGCGCAACTGTGGCGGCTTGATCACGTTGAATTTGAAGCGCGTGCCGATGATGTAATAGGCCATCCAGTCGAGACCGTCGGCGTAACAGCGCAGGATTGTACCGCCGGGAACGGCTTCGAGCGTGCCAACATCACGCCCAATCCGCTGTCGCGCCTGCTCCAGACTGGCTTTGAACAGGACTTCGACCGCCCACATGCTGGGAATCGATTTGAACGACTCGACCAGATAAGTGAGCGCGTCGAACTCGCCGGGAACCTGAAAGCGCTCGTCGAGCGAACGCACCTTATGCACGCGATCCAGCCGAAAGACGCGCAAATCCTCGCGCAGATGGCAGTAGGCGACGGCATACCAGTAGCCATTGTGATAGACCAGCCCGTATACGTCAACTGCGCGCTGAGTCGCGCTGCCGCGACTGCCGCCCCAGTATTCGATCCACAGGCGCGAGCGCTGATACGCCCCGACGCTGAAACGCGCCAGCACTTCCTCTTTCACCGCCTGATACGCGGGCATGTCGAGCGTCATCACACCCTGAAACGCGCGCACGCGCTCGCGCAGTTCGTCGGGCAGCACGCGCTCGATCTTGGTAGCGGCGCTCTCACTACCCTCGCCCGTCGCCATGCCGAGCCGCCGCACCGCCATCAGGCCGAGAATGACGGAGAGAATCTCCGAATCGGTGAACATGAGCGGCGGCAGGCGAAAACCGGGACGCAGGCTGTAAGCGCCATAGCGTCCCTTTTCGCTCTCGACCGGGATGCCCATATCGCGCAGCATCGTGACGTATCGGCGCACGCTGCGAACGTCCACTTCGAGCTTTTCAGAAAGCTCGATTCCCGAAATTTCCGAGTAGGTCTGTAAAAGCTCAAGCAGGGTCAATAAGCGTGTCGTTGGGCTGTACATTTCTCATCTTCTACTCATAAAACTCATTTCAATGAGGACTGATTATAACCTCTTTTCGGCATATTCTAAAAGTAGATGGAATGAGCGAAAAGAGGTCGCCATGTTTCCGACAGAACTCGAAATCGCCACGCAGCAGCAAGAGATGATGCGCGTCGCCGAGCAGTATCGGTTGGCGCGGTCACTGCGCGACGAACTCGGGCAGTCGCCCAGCCTGTGGGAGCGCCTGCGCGCTCGCCTGACCTTCCAACCCTTCCAGCCACAGATCGAGCCGCTCACCCGCGAAGCCGTCGTGTTGAGCCGATAAGCGCGATCAAAAGGAGATAGCGATAATGGATGCCGTGACACTCTACCGTCTGGGGCAAATTCGGCAGCAGGAAATTCTCGACGAGGCGATGCAGCAGTACGCCGAGGTAACGGACAGGCCGTCGCTGTGGTCGCGGTTGACCGCTCGCCTGAGCACACTCAGGCCGCAGCGTGAAGATCGCCGTGAAAACCCACAGCAGAAACAGGCGCTCGCTTAACAACCACATACACCACCAACCAGCAAAAGCCCGGCAATTTGTCGGGCTTTTCGTTTCCGTCGGTTTCGGATACCATAGCTTGATAATGATCGATAATGTCCTATCATCAAGTGATTGGGAGCGCTCCCCGTCAAAGGATTGCTGAAGGTGAGAAGCGGCAAACGACCCAGCCTAGAAGATGTCGCCAAAAAAGCCGGTGTATCCCGCTCGACGGTCTCGCGCGTGATCAACAACGACCCGAACGTCAAAACCGAGACGCGCGAGCACGTGCTCAAGGTGATCGAGGAAGAGCGCTTCAACCCCAACACGGTTGCGCGCAGCATGGTCACGGGGCGCACCCAGGTGATGGGCGTGGTCGTCCCGCACGAATACCACGTCTTTTTCAACGATCCCTATTATTTCCCTGCCCTGCTGGAAGGCGTCTCCGGCATGGCGACCGAGCGCGATTACGCGATGCTGCTCTGGGTGCGCCAATCCGGGGAGGATGAGGGCATCTTCTACCGCCGCATCCTGCAAAACGGCCTGATGGACGGGATCGTGCTGGCCTCAGCTTCGACGCAGAACCCACTGGTGACGTATCTGCTCGACATGGGCGTGCCGATGGCGA
>DASZXN010000005.1:0-5447 GCA_035545875.1 Phototrophicaceae bacterium | reverse complement strand
ATAAAAACGACCGCGTAGAAGGTGATGGCGACAGTCGAGCCGAACAAGCTGCTCACGAGCGAACTGAGCGCCCAGCCGATTTGTCCGCCGCCCTGTCCATTGCGCGCCAGATTGCGCAGTTCAGGGTCGCCAGCAGTCAGGTGAAAGAGCGCCAGCAGCGACAAAAAGGCGATTTCCAGCGCAAGGATGCGCCGCGTCGGAAAGCGAATGACGATACCGAGCTTGGGCAGCAGGATTACGATGCCGAGGCCAAAAATCCCGGCGCAGACAATCATGCTGCCGTGCCCGAACAGGCTGGTCAGCGCGTTCGCCCACGCCGTCGAAATCGTCGCATCGCCAGCAGTATTGATGAGCGATACGAACGAAATCACGCCGAAGACGATCAACATAATCGCCGCGATTTCATCGATCCAGGGTGGCAGATTGTCGAAGAGCGATTCCCAGAACTCGCGTTTGACGGTATAGCGCTCGGAGCGGTCAACGCGCTCGACGGGCTTCGTCTCGACGGGTTTTTTGCTGTTATTGGCTGGTTTTCGCTGCGCCAACGCGATCCTCTTGCGGTTCTTAAAACATTTAGCGGTTAGCTATTGTGGACAGGCTAACCGCTAAACGTCAAATTCGGGTCAATTCTGGTCGCCAAAAAACAAATTATCGATGTCAGGTCTGCGCTCGCAGGCTAAGTCCGAGGCGGCGTGCGTGACCGTCGATGCTCAGGATGCGCGCGCTGACGCGCTGCCCTTCCGAGACGACGTTGCGCGGGTGCAGGAAATGGCCTTCCGCCAGCTCGGAGACGTGAATCAGCCCTTCGAGACCATCCTCGATGCGGGCGAACGCGCCAAAATCGACTACGTTGGTGATCACGCCCTCGACCGTCTCGCCAATCTGGTAGCGCTCGGCGACCGTTTCCCAGGGATCAGGGTGCAGGCGCTTCAGGCTCAAAGCGATCCGTCCGGCGTCTTTGTTGACTTCCAGCACAAAGGCTTTGACTTCCTGACCGCGTTCGAGAATCTCGGCGGGATGCCCCACACGCCCCCAGCTTAACTCGCTGATGTGGATCAGCCCTTCGAGACCACCCAAATCGACAAACGCGCCGAAATCGCACAGGTTGGTGACAATCCCCTCCACGAAATCGCCGGAGCGCAGGCGCACGAGAATATCGGCACGCTCACCGGGCTGCGCTTTGGCGGCGCGCTCAGAAAGGATGAGCCGATTCTGTTCCTCGCTCAATTCGATCACCCGCAGGACAAGCTGCTCGCCGATGCGCGACATGAGCATCTTCTTGCGCGTGAAGTCGTTGGACGTGGCCGGGAAATCGATCAACTGGCTGGCCGGGACGAATCCGCGCAGACTGCGCCATTCGACCAACAGCCCGCCCCGGTTGTAGCCGATGGCAGAGAGTTCGACGACTTCATCATTTGCCATAATCCGGCGAATTTCGTCCCAGTCTGATGCCTGGACAGGAACGACCTGCTGCTGTACTACTTCCTGCGGTGGCTCCTCGACAACCTCGGAGTCCCCGGTCTGCGCGTGCTCCATCGCGACTGGTTCCGCGAATTCCCCTTCACGCAGCAGCGCCGTCCAATACCCCTCGTCCAGCGGCGGTGGCGGCGGCTCCCGTCGCTGCACATTCGTCGTCATTCCGCATCCCTCTACGTCTTACGATAAACGATGGTTATTGTTAAACCCTCGCTTAGTATAGCACTACGTCGGGAAATTCCACAAGCAATTCAGGAACAGGTGTTCTTTTCGACGATATAAATAACCTGAATTTCGGATAGCAAATTTTGAGGGAAGGTTTTTGTAGGGGCACGACATGTCGTGCCCCTACGGACAGACCCTATTCGAAACTGAGGTTAAATACGACCCCTTAACCTCGCTCCCTGACGGCGACACCATCTCTTGGGACGAGACTTGCCTCGTCCGTTTACGAAGACGCTTTCGATGGATTCGTACCAACGGACGCGATTTGGCGCGTCCTTACAAAGCGGCACGCGGGTGGATGAATTACTCGGCAGGCGGATGCGCAGAATGACCGTTGCCGTTGCCGTTTTCCATGACCCAGAGCGTATCGGCAACGGCATCGATGGCGACGCGCTGCTTGCGATAGAGATCAGGCTCGCTCAGGGCGAGGCGCTGGGCAACGTCGCTGACTTTGGTCTTTTGCAGGAAGCGCAGTTCGAGGATGTTGTAGAGCGTCCATTCCGGGCTGAGCAGCTTGCGCTCGCCGTCGGGCTTCTGCTTCTCGATGGCCTTGATCAGCATGGCGCGCAGAGCGCGCGGCGGATTATTGTCGTTATCGGGCAGCGCCGCGTTGACGATCTTCAGGTCGAGCAGGGCGCTGTTGGTCAGGCCGGGGCCACCCCACAGATGCTTGAGCGCGGCGCGCACCTGTTCGCGGAACTGCTCGGATTCTTCGCTGGGTGGTGCGACCTGAGACACTTCACGGCGCGGGCGAAATTCGAGGTCGGCGCTGCTGGTGCGCGTGATAGCAATCTGCGGGAGCAAACCTTCGAGCGCGGCGAAAATGTCGCTTTGCAGGGCGAGGTCGTCGAGGGTTTGGGCAGCGCGATGGGCGAAGGTTTCGAGCATGTGCAGTTCGTCGGGCGTGAGGTCGATCTCGCCGGAGCGCGCCTGAATACCCATGAAGCCCATCGGCGTGCTGTGACCATCACCCTCGGAGGGGCTGTGGCGACCATAGAGCGGCATGATCCAGTAGGTGTGCCACGTTTCGAGATGTAGGCCGTTATCCGGGTGATCGAATAATTTGTCGAGGTTGTCGCGCTCCTCTTGAAGCAGCGCGGCAGTCGGGCGAATCGAGCCGACGAAGCTGACGACTTCCGGTGTTGCGTCCTTGAGCGAAGCAACGAACGCACTGTTGACGCGCAGATAATCGCAGGCGGAGGCGAGGATTGCTTCGAGCAGTTGGAGCAGGTCACCGCGCGCGAGCAGGCGCTCACTGAGCGAGCCGAGCTTTTCCAGTTGATCGGCTTCTTCGCCGTTGTAGACCAGCCGCCGCTCTAAATAGGGCAGCGCCAGCGCGACCGACCACTGCCAGAACAACACGACGGCGACGACCGCGAAAGGCATGAAGCTCTGACCGGGCAAGCCGAGCACACGAGTGGTCGGCGTGATAAAGAGAATCGCTACGAGTGCGAGCAGAGCGGTCGCGGGGCCGCGCAGGACAAAGCGCAGCAGTTCGGTCTTGACGACACGATCCGGGATGCGTGAGCCGAAGAACGAGAGTGGATAGGCCAGAAACAGGAGCATGAAGATGACGACGACGCTGGTCAGGCTGACGAGAAACAGGCCAAGCAGCGACGATTCCTGCGTGGGGCCGATCAGCACCGAAAAGGGAAACAGGCCGACAGCGGGCGTGAGCATGGCGACCTGCAAATAGCCCATGCGACGGCGCGTGCTGCGCGTCAAACAGCGCGAGCGGGCGCGCTGGACGTTGACGAAAGCCACTCCCGTCGCAATCAGAAAAAAGATCACGTAGACCGGGAACAGCGGGCCAGCCCGCAGGGTCGCCGCGAAGTCCTGATCGACGGCGCTGATGATCTGCGGCTCGACCAGCAGATTACTGAAGGCAGCGGCCAGCAGAAAGGCCGCGCTAACCAGATAGAGGATGCGAATCACGCGGCGGCGGCGGCCACGCGAGGGCAGCCCGGTGGTCGCCAGCAGCGCATCGGAGAGGTGGAACATGGCGGCGGGCATGAAGGCGATGCCGAGCCACTGCAAGCGCAGAATGTCGATGTATGTGCCGAGGCCGGGGCCGAGTGTCAGCAGGACGATGCAGACGTAGGCGGCGGTCACGCAGCCGAGCAGCACCGCCGAAGTCCGAGCAACACGGTCGCGCAGATTGCGGCTGAGGTTGTAGAGCAGAATCGAGGCGGCGACGACAACAATCGCTGCCGCGAGCGTCTCATTGATCAGGCTGAGAAGCGAGGCAATGAATACGTCCATCAGTCAGCGAACGGATTGGCTGAAGAATACGGCAATGTCCCGGTTGGGGAAATAGCGGTCGTTGTAGCCGCAAAAGACAAAGCCCGCCGCCTCGCAGAAGCGGATGCTCGGAAAGTTCTTGGTCTGCGTCTCGATCATGACGCTGGTCAACTGATGTTCTTTCGCCCAGACCGCCGCGATTTTGAGCAGGCGCGTGCCGATTTTCTGACGGCGGTAGGGGCGCGAGACGACCAAGTCCTTGACGACGCCGAGCCGATAGAGCGGGTCGGCGTGCATGGTTAAATAAGCGATAACTTCCGGCTCGTCGTCGCGGGTGGTGGCGACCAGAAAACACTGATCGGCGCGCAAAACCGGATGAAAACGCGCTTCTTCGACCGGATAATCAACGCTGACCGGACGCGGCAGATGTTCCGGCTTGAGATCGATGCGGCGACCATCTTCGTCGCTGACCTGCACCTGCCAGACGTAATCGGTCTCGTAGCTGTGATCGAGGCGCAGGCAGCCGAGGATGTCGCTTTCGAGGCCATCGCGGATGACGAAACTCAGGGTCGCGGACATCACTATTCAGGCGAGATAAGCGTCGCCGAATGTGCCGCTGATGTCGATCTCGATCAGCGGTTGAGCACCGGCGGCATCGCGGGCAAGGTAGACGCCGCGCTGATCTTCCTGCGGCTGGAAACGGTTTTCATCGACGTGAATGCGGAACATGGGGGAACCGGAGGTCTTGACCTGCACGTGATAGCCGGGCGGGACGATCACGTGGATGTTGCCGAGCGTCGAGCGGACGTAGAGCGGCTCGAAGGCTTCCTGTGGGCAGACCAGGCGCACGTCACCGAAGCCCGTTGCGATCACGGCACGCTGGACAATCAACCCGGTCAAATCCAACTGCACCTGACCGAGATGCGTGGTGGCGAAAATCGACCAGGGCAGGTCACGGGCGAGGCCAACGCGCCAGTCGGCAAACGAGAGCCAGGGTGTAGCGGCGCGATCCATCTTGAGGTTGGCGTGCGTTTCCTGTACGTCGAGACTGGGGCGGCTGTTGGCGGCATACTGCCCGGCGATCAGGCGACCTTCGCGCTGTAAGGCGTACAACTGCACGTCAATCTCGGCGGCGCTGATTTCAATCGCTGCCGATTCGACGCTGCCGCGCGTGATGCCGAAGGAGCGGGCTTCATCGCTGGGCACGAGATCGCCGCGCAGCAGAATCACGCCGCCGAGAACTACCAGAATCAGCGGCCACAACGCATCCGCGTTGAAGCCGCTGAGGAGTAGAAAATTATTCAGTAGGAGGACGACCCCCAGCACGATGAGCGCCAGAGACCACAGCAGCAAACCGCGCGTCGCGCGCACAAGCGTTACTCCTCGTATAGATAATCTCGAAGGATAACGTTTGCGGACGATTGACGCAAGCGGTTGAGTGCCTGCGCTTCCAACTGACGGACGCGCTCGCGGGTGACGCCGATAGCCTGACCAACCTCTTCGAG
>DASZXN010000004.1:0-34436 GCA_035545875.1 Phototrophicaceae bacterium | reverse complement strand
CGGCAATCGGGAGGGCGGCGAACAACAGCGCCGCGAACAGCCCCGCCCGCCTGCCGAACACGTCAGCGGCAAGGCGATACACCAGCGCGACCAGCAGCAGCCCCGCCGCAATCGAGAGAAAACGCAGCGTGATGTGCGTATCGCCCGCAGCCAAGCGCCAGACGCTCAGGGCGGCGAAGTAGAGCGGTGGGTGGCGGTCAGCGGCGACGATGCCGACGACCTGTGTCGGGTCACTCGACGCCCAGATGCTCCAGCCTTCGTCCGTCCAGACCGGATAGCCGCCCGCGCCGATGATCCGCAGCGCCGCCGCGAAGATCAGCGCGGCCAGAATCGGCCAGAGGCGTTTCACTCGGTGAACTCCGCCGTATAGTGGATGCCGCTGGCGGTTGCCGCCTCAGAATCGAAGGTGATCTCGGCCTGGTTGCTGCTGGCGTGCAGTTCGTCGATAAGCGCGAGCGGCTTGGCGGGCGACACAATGTAGGTCATCGACTTGCCCGCCCCGTCGAGATAAGTGATCTTGAGCGTGCCCTTGCCGACCGTAATGTTGATCTTGGCGGAAATCGAGCCGCCGATCCCGATGTCTTGCAGATCGAAATCGATCTCCTGTTTGCCGGTCAGTTGATCGAGCGATCCGGTGCAGGCGATGTGTCCGCCGCCATCGACGGCGACTTTGGTGCAGCTTGTCCCGCCGCCGGAGCAGGCCGCCAGCACCAGAATCGCCGCGAAGATAAGCAGAAAGCATTTCACGATCCCACCTCAATCGTGCCGAGCGTCAGCGTGCCCGCGCCGCTCGACAGCACCTTGAAGTTGGTGATGTCCGGGTAAGTGTACCAGCCCGCGCTGACCGTGTAGGTGCCGGGCGGCAGATCGGCGGGCAGAACGACGCTGACGGCATCGGCGCGGGCTTCGTCCGCTTTAATCGAGCCGAGCGGATTGTCCTGCTGCGCGATCAGCTTGCCCGACGCATCCGTGACGTGGACGAAGCGAATGTCATTCTGATCAAGCGGTTGGGCGAACTGCCACCACAGCCAGACGTTCAACGGCTGACCCGCGCTGGCCGTCGCCGGGAGGTTCGCGCGCGCCAGTGTGACGCCGTGCTCAAAGGCGGTCGAAGGTACGGCAGGCGCGGCGCTGTAGCTGATTTTGACGTTCGAGATGGCGAGGGAGCGACATTCGAGTGCCGGGTCAAAGTGAGCGGGACAGGCGGGATCGAGCGCCAGCGAAATCGTCTGGAAAGCATCAGCGCTCACGGGCAGCGGCAGGTTAATCGAGGTCGTGCCATCGACTGTCAAGCGCTGCGCGATCTGACCGTCGAGCAGAACATCGACCGAACGCTGACTGCCGCTCAAATCGGCCTGGAAGGTGACCCAGCCATCCTGCGGCGCATAGACGTAGGAATCAGCCTGATCGGTGAGCGAAGTCACAGTGGTTGACTGTGCAATGAAGGCAGGGGCGGCCTCGGTCGCGGGCGTTCTAAAGACGGCGTAGAGGTCATCCTCGTAAACTGGCTTGCCCAACTGCTTTTTCGCCAGCGCTTCGAGCGTGCCATCGCTGACTTCGGTGCGATGCAGAATCACTACGTCCGCGCCGACCGATTTGAGCAGCGCGGGGTCGAGCGTGCTTTCGAGCAGCGTCAGTTTCGCCGGGCTGACGGGCGTGCCGCGTGTGACGTGCCCGGCGATCAGCGGGCGCTGATGCCCGGTTTGCAGATAAAGTTCCTCACGCTCGACGTTGAAGTTCTCCCAGGGGATGTCGAAAATCGCGCGCACGCTGTGATCCTGCGACAAATCGGCAATCGGCTGTGGGATGATTGCGGGCGTGGTCGGCAGCGGCCAAAAGACCTGATACTCGAAGGCGATCAGCAGCATCAGAATCGCCAACCCTGTCATTTTGATTGCTCGGCTGGCACGCACGTGCGCCCAGAGATAGGCCGCGCCGTAGCCCGCCAGCGCCGCCAGAGCCAGCGCCAGCGCGAAGCCGAAACGCCCCGGCGTGCGCTCCAGATTGATCAGCGGCAGGTTGGCGATCAGCGCGTATGGCAGGGTCACGTAGCTAACGTAGCCATCGACACTGTACGTCACAGGCTGATCGAAGATTTTGAGCAGCGGGCCAAGCGCCAGCACCCACGCGACCAGCGCCAGCGCCAGCCACCAGCGCGCCGCCTTGACCTTCCAGACGGCGATCAGGCTGAGGATGGCAGTGATGATGCCGATATAGGCAACGCCCTCGTTCAGATTGACGCCGAGAACGCGGCGTGTGAAGTCGAGATGGCTGAACAGGGGGTTGAAGAATGACGGTGTGACAATCGAGAGCAGGTCATCGCTGTAGGCGACGTTGCCGCCCGCATCGGTGTAAGCTGACGTGCCGATGGTCGCGCGCAGCACGGGCAGCAGGAACAGGCCGAGGACAATCGCGCCGATCAGCACACCGATCACGGCGCGGCGCAGGGCGATCCAGTCCCGCTGACCGATCAGCAGCAGGCCGTAGACAATGGTGATCGGCATCAGCACGTAGATCACCTGCAAGCTGTGTCCGGTCGCGCTCAGGAAGAAGAAAATCGAAGCGAGCAGGATTCCACGCAGGCCACCACGCTCGCGCAGGCGCAGCAGGGCATAGACGTAGAGCGGCACCGGCCACTGAACGATCAGTCCGCCGTGACCCGCGCCGAGATGTCCCTGCATGGTGGGGTAGAGCATGAAAACGAGACCAGCGAGGAGGGCAGGGGTAATCGCGCGGTTTGTAGGGGCGGGTTTGAAACCCGCCCTGGTCGATGAATCGGCTTGTAGGGGCGCAGTGCGCTGCGCCCCTACGGGTATGGTGGATTGCGAGTTAATCAAATAGCGCGCCAGATAGAACATCGCCCAGCCGTTGAGCGCCAGCGTCAGCAGATCAGCGAGGTTGGCGGCGGAGGCCAGCGGCATTACGAAGGCGAACAGCCATGCCGGGAAGAATTGGAGCGGGTCTGACCACAGCGTGATGCCGTCCAGTCCGTTAGGGTAGGCCGAGAGCGGCTGAAAAAACAACGGCTGCTGCGTCTGAATCGCGTACTTGAACCACCAGATATGATGCGCCATCTCGTAGCCGTCGCCGTTGATGAAGCCCACGAACTCGGTTGAGAGATGCGCGATCAGTGGGTAGGTGATGATCACGGCGACGAGCAGATAGAAGCCGTAGATGGCGAGCTGGGGGATTAAGGAACGTCGCATTATATCCTGTAGGAGCACGATAGATTGTGCCCTTACGAGCCTCCATTGCTTGCTTCATAATTCGTCAACCCTAAGCCCGTGACGGTCAGCGGCGGGCAGGTCAGCACGGGATCGTCGTTGGTTGGGCAGGACGGATCATTGCTGATTGTGATGGCATGATACCCCGCCGTGAACTTGATCGGCGAACTCTGCGCGTTCGGCAGGGTCACTTCATCCAGCGTGACTTGGACTTGATAGTCGCTGGCAAACGTTCCCTTGAGTGTGGCTGATCCTGCGCGTGGCGCGTAGAAGTATAGGGTGTCGCCTTGTACGTCGGTCAGAAAACCGAGCGGCGCGCCATGATAGGGCGTGACCTGAAAAACTGCATACTGTGTATCCTCATAAATCGGCTTGCCGAGCTTGCTGCGCGTAAACGTCTCCAATTGCTGCGTTTTAGTGTCGTAATCCCGATGGACGATCACAATATCTACCCCTGCCGCATCCAGCAGTGCTGGATCGAGCGTGTCTTGCAGTAAATTGACTTTCACCGGGTCTGCGGGCGTTCCTCGAGTGATCTGTCCCGTGATGAGGTTCTGATGATGCGCCGTTTGTAGAAACATTGCCTCTCTGACCACGAATGCGTAAGGAACGTCGAGTACGGCGCGAATGTCGCTGCGCTGTGCGAGCGCAGCAATCGGCGCGGGCACGATGCCCGGGATGGTCGGCAGCGGCCACCAGAACTGATCGTCGCAGGCGATCAGCGCCATCACGATGATCAGGACAATCCAGCCGACGCGCCGTGCGCCGATCCACTCGAAAATCACAGATGCGCCATAGCCGACCAGCACAGCGACGGCGAAACCGACGGCGAAGTTGAAGCGGACGGTCGTGCGGGCAATGCTGACCAGCGGCAGGTTTTGAAACAAGGCCCAGGGTAGCGTGATGTGCGTTGCGTAGCCGTTCATGTGCACGGCGAGCGGCTCGTCGTAGATTTTGAGCAGTGGGCCGAGCGAGAAAACCCACGCGATCAGCGCGACCAGCAGCCAGCCACGCGCCGCACGCCGCTTCCACAAGGCGACCAGCGCAATCAACGCGGCGATCAGACCCACGTAGCTGGCCTGCTCGAACGGATCGACACCGAGGACGCGACGGTTGTACTCCCATTGGCTGAATAAGGGATGATAGAACGACGGCGAAACGATGCCGAGCAGCGTCCCGCTGTAAGTGACGACTCCAGTCGCGGGGGGCATCCTCAAGGTGTCGATTGCCAGTGGCACGATGAAGGGCGCGGAGAAAAGCGCGCCGAGGATCACGGTCACGAGGGCGCGGCGAAAGGTTTGTCCGTCACGCGCCATCAGGATTGTGATGAAATAGAGCGCGGTGATCGGCGCGAGCAGGTAGATCAGCAGGAGTTCGCTCCCCCACAGGCTGATCATGAACAGCAGCCCTCCGGCGAGGATCGTGCGGGGCGCGTGCTTCACATCACGCAGGCGCAGCAGCATGTAGAAATAAAGCGGCGCAGGCCACAGCGTGAGTAAGCCTGTGTGCGCCGCGCCTAACTGTCCCTGAAAGGCTGGGTAGAGCATGAAAGTCAGGCCAGCGACAAGAGCGGGAGCGGTAGTGTGTAGGGGCACGATATATCGTGCCCCTACGTCAGATTGACTATGTAGTCTAATGAGATAGCGCGCGAGAAAGAACATCGCCCAGCCGTTGAGCGCCAGCGTCAGCAGGGCGGACAGGTTGAAGGCGAGCGGCAGCGGCATGACGAACAGGAACAGCCACGCCGGAAACGATTGCAGGGGCAGGCTCCAGAGCAACACGGCGTTCGCGCCATCGGGATAGACGATGTTCGGCTCGAAAAAGGGATTTTGCCCGGTTTGCAGCGCCGTCTTGATCCACCAGATATGGTGAGTGTATTCGTAAGCGTCGCCGAAGGGGTGGCCGATCATGCGCGTGCCGATTACGGTGATCAGCGGATACGTGATCATCAGCGTAACGGCAAGATAGAACAGATAGACCAATAAATGGTGTCGTAAGCGCATAGTCCGCCAGCGGCGCGAGCAAAGCGCGGATTCTACAGCATCGGTCTAGGGCCAACCAGATGAGAAATAAAACAGATGGAGTTGATAAAAATTCAGGATTCGACTAGACTCGATGAAGAACAGGCGAGGGCAAATCGAGTGGCAGGCAGGGCGCAGGATCGTTTCGGGCGCATCATCAACTATTTACGCATATCGCTGACCGATAAGTGTAACTTGCGCTGCGTCTATTGTATGCCCGAAGATATGGTCTTTCGCCCCAACCGTGAACTGATGCAGGACGACGAACTCGAAGCGCTGGTGCGCGTCTTTGCCGACCTCGGCTTCAAGAAATTTCGGCTGACAGGTGGCGAGCCGACCGTGCGCCAGAATATTGTTGGGATTTGCCGCTCGATTGCGCAGACGCCGGGTGTGCAAAGCCTGTCGATGACAACCAACGGTGTGCTGCTCAAGGAACTGGCGCAGCCGCTCGCCGAGGCGGGCTTGCAGCGCGTTAACGTCAGCATCGACACGCTCGACGCCGCGCGCTTTAAGAAAATTACCCGCTGGGGATCGCTGCAAGCGGTACTCGATGGGATCGAGGCTTCCGAGCGCGCCGGACTGACGCCGATCAAGCTGAACGCGGTGGTCGTGCGCGGCTTCAACGACCGCGACGTGACCGATCTTGCCAAGCTGACACTCGATCATGCGTGGCAGGTGCGTTTCATCGAAATGATGCCGTTCGGCGACGTGGCGACCTTTGCCAGAGAGCAGATTGTCACGGATGAGGAAATTCGCACGCGCATCGCCGATGAATATATGCCGCTCGCAGCGATTGATGATGGTCGGCTGGACGGCGAAGCGCGTCTGTATCAATTTCCCGGCGCACCGGGGCAGGTCGGCTTTATCAGCAGCGTGACCGTGCCGTTCTGCGCTTCGTGCAATCGCGCGCGGCTGACGGCGGACGGTGTGCTGCGTCTGTGCCTGCTGCGCGACAAGGAAGTCAACCTCTTGCAGCCGCTCCGCGAGGGCGCGAGTGAAGCTGACCTCAAGCAGATTATCCTCGATGGGATTTGGCAGAAGCCCTGGGGACATGGGCTGGCTGAAGACGAGATTCCGATCAAGCGTGTGATGAGTCAAATTGGTGGCTAATCCGCAGTTTACACGAATTTAACATCTTCCGCATAAGTTTTGAATGTTGCAACCGCATAGTGATGCTTGAGAGCGCAAACTGATTTCAGGAGCGCTTCTCTCCAACAACCCCCATGCGAAACGGGGAGAGGCCGATCCGAACCCTTCGGCTCCTCCCCGAATTGTCAGGATTTTGTAGAAGAATTAAGAAAACGTAAGCACTCAATTGTGAGACTTTAGCGGTACAATATCTCAAAGGCGTAAAGAGACGACATCGGAGGCGACAATGCAGCAGGTGACCTGGTATATGGATGGGCGAATTGTATACGCGCAGGTCGAGGGGGAGACGCTGACCCGTCAACGTCTGCACGCGCTCGATACGGCGCTCGCGCCTTTCCTCGGTCACAGCGCTCTGTCCGATGTCCATGTCGTCATTGACGCGAGCGGCGTGAAAACCGTTCATCCAGACGTATTGAGCGCTCGTTTGGACTACGTGAGCGATGCGCAGTTGGGTTGGAACGTACTGATCGCGCCGGACGCGCTGGCGAACTATCTCGAACCGCTGCTGATGCCCGTCAACGGCGGGTTTTGCAGCTTTACCTCGCTCGAAGAAGGTCTGTTTTTCCTCGAAGACGAAGACGAAACTCTGCTGATGCCCAGCTAATCCCAGCGCCTGGCATCAGGCCGACACGTCGCTGGAACTGCTGTCTTTCTGCTGGGGGCGCCCGCCGTTCCCATTACCATGATTACCATTGTCATTGCCGCTGCCATTCCGACCATTCTTGAGCGGATTGGTCGGGTGGGTGTCGTCCTGCTGCGGCAGGAAGGCGCTGAGATCGACCGTGTAGCCGCCCTTGATCGGGAATGGATCGACGGGCTTGTTGCTCGCGCCGAGCATCTTCTGAATAGCGATCAATTCGCTGGTGGTGAGCGTGCTCATGACACCGTATTCATTATCGTGCTCGGCCTTGCCGAAGGCGCGATGAAAGGCGATGCGCTGGAACTGCACGTTCGCCATGTCGTGGACAAGCAGGGCATTCGGGTTGAAGCCACGCGGCAGCAGGTCGGTCGAGCGGATCAGCAGCATACTGACGATCAACAGCCCCACGCCGATGACCTGAATCGTGGTCAGACGGTCGCCGAGGACGAAGAAGGCCAGCGTCAACGCGACGCCAATCTCGGCGACGGCGATGATCGCCGTGCGCAGGCTGCCGAACACCGACACGCTGGCGAACATTGCCAGCCGCGAGAGCGCCGTTGTAATGCCGAGGATGAAGATCGGCGGGAGAGCGGCTTCCAGTACCGTGCTGTTGACCGATTTGCCAACGGCGGCCCACGCCATCACGACCACGACCGCCATTGTCGTCAGGATGTAAAGGGTGGCCGTCGTGGGCGGCATCTCGTAGAGGACGTACTGACTGAGGATCACCGTCCCGGCGAACATCAGCGCGTTGGCGAGCATGAAGCCGACGCCGAGCCAGTTGACGGGCTGGTTGCCGAACCCGGTCAGGATGATCAGGGCGGCGCAGGCCAGCGCGATGCGAATCCCAATCCGGCGGTTGATCTTTTCACCGCCGATGCGCGAGAGCAGCACCGCAAAGACCATGTACGTCCCATTGAGCAACTGCACCAGTGAAGCGTCGAGTAGACCCAAGCCGCTGTAATAGAAAAGCGAGCCGATCCCGTTGACCACGCCGACGACGACACAGCCGAGCAGCCCCGCTGGATAGATGAAGATCGATTTGCGCATAAAGAGCGCGTAGACAACCCAGAGCAGCACCGCCGCGATCACCGTGCGAATGGCGGCGACCGAAAACGGGTCTGCGCCCTGCGCGATGGCCTGTTTGCCGAAGATCGGCGCGACGCCCAACATGAGCGGCGTTAAAATCGCCGCAGCGACTCCGGTCGCATATGCTGATGGACGCTGAAATCTCATCGCTGATTACTCGTTCACCGTTTTACCGTTGTTTGCCGCTCGGTGTTCAGGGGAAGGACGACGATAAACTCGCTGCCGGGAAGCGCCTGCGGATCATAGCCCGCGCTGTAGCAGGCGATCTGTCCGCCGTGTGCCTCGATGATCCCTTTGCAGACCGCCAGCCCTAAGCCGATTCCGCCGCCGCGAAAGGCGGTTTTGCTCGTGCTGTGCAACTGCACGTCGTTGTTGGTATGAAAGCGCTCAAAGAGGGTCTTTTGCATCTCGCGCGAGATGCCAATGCCCGTGTCTTTGACGCTGAAGCGTACTTTGTCGCCTTCGACCGCCGCGCGCAGCGTGACCTGGCCGCCGTCGGGCGTGAATTTGATCGCATTGCTGACGAGGTTGCGAATCGCCAGTTCCAGCAGTTCCCAATCGGCGCGCATCCGCTCCGGCCATTCGAGCTTGTTAAAATTGACGGTCAGCTTGCGTTCCTGAAGCGCTTGGCTGTAGCCCTTGATCACCTTGCGCACGATCTCACCCAGGTCGGTCGGGCCAACCGAGAGGTCGATGCGGTTGGTCATAATGCGGCTGACGGTCAGAATCTCGTTGACAATTGCCTGCATACGGACAATCGCGCCGGACATGCCTTCCATCAACATGCGCAGATTGGTGTCGTACTGCGTCAGCGCTTGCAGTTCGCGGTTCTCCTCGATCAAGCGGCTGTAGCCGTAGACCAGCGTCAGCGGCGTGCGCAGTTCGTGGGCCGTCAATTGAATAAACGTGTCTTTCATCGTATCGAGATGGTCGAGCGATGAATTGACCGTTTCCAGTTCGCGGATGCGCGTTTCCAGCCGCGAGACCAGTTCCTGCGTGTAGCGTTCCTGCGCCTCGGCCAGCGTTTCAGGATCGAGAGTTTCCTGCGCACCCTTCAGGTAATGTTCGACCCTATCGAGCAAGCCTTCCACATCGATGGGCTTGGTCAGGTAGCCAGTCAACCCAGCAGCGAGCGTCAGTTCGCGCTGCTCGGCCAGCGTTTGCGCCGTCAGCGCGACAATCGGCGTGCGGCGGAAGCGCGGGTCGCTGCGCAGCATGGTGGTGATCTCGCGCCCGCTCATGTCGGGCAGGTTGATGTCGGTCAGAATCAGATCAGGGGTTTCGCGCCGGGCAGCATCGATCCCGTCAAGGCCGCAGTCCGCGATCAGGACGCGGTAGCCGCCGTAGCGCAGCGTGCGCTCGACCAGCGAACGGCTGGCTGGATCATCTTCAATATACAGGATCGTATTTGCCATGCGCGTCGATTCGTAAAACTCGTGTCACGACTGTATGCTGCGAACGAGTAGAGGTACGGTTTTCTTCTGTGTAGGGGCAGACCTACGTGTCTGCCCATGTTTTAGGGCGCACACACAGGTGCGCCCCTACGGAAATCGTATCTTAGTCGAACTTGTGAACGAGATTGTCGATCACCTCGTCGTCAATCGACGAGCCTTTCTTGAGCAGCAGATCGACCTGACTGTTCAGGCGAGCGCGTTCCTTCGCGGTCAGTTCTTTGGCCGTGATCACGACAATCGGGATGTGCTGAAGCTCCGGGTCGGCCTTCATCGTGTCGATGACCTGAAAGCCATCGACATCGGGCATCATCAGGTCGGTGATCACGAGGTCAGGGTGCATCTGGCGCACAACTTCGAGACCCTGTTCACCGTTGTTGGCGACGTTGACCTCGAACGAGCGCGCCGAAAGCACACGCTTGATCAGGCGGGCGGCATCGACGTTATCCTCGATGACGACGATGCTGCGGATTTGCGATTCCATCTGCTCCAGCGCCGAGACCAGGCCTTCCTGTGGCAGCACGGGCGTGTGCGTCCGGTGCGACAGATCGACCGAGCGCTGCCAGTGTTCGCCGAGAATCATCGTCTCGACGGGCAGGGTATGGCCGGAGCAGTTGACGACGACCACGTCATCCGGCTTGATCACGCCTTCGCGCACCATCTTGAACAATCCGGCGAAGGTCACGCCTGTCGCAGGTTCAACCGACATGCCGTCGTTGCGCGCCATAATGCGAATAGCGTTGAAGGCTTCCTCGTCGGTCGCGGCGGTGAAAGTGCCGCCGTACTGACCGACGTAATCGTAGAGCAGTTCGTAGGCGCGACCGGGATTGCCCGTCGCTAACGTGGCGATAATCGTCTCCGGGTTTTCGACCGGGGTAGCGATGCGTTGACCGCGCTTGAAGGCATCGACCATCGGCGCGCAGCCCGCCGACTGAACGAGTCCCAGCGCGGGCATTTTGTCGATCAGTCCGAAGTCGTACATCTCGCGGAAGCCCTTGCCGACGCCAATCGGCCCCATGCCACCGCTCACGCCCTGAATATACCAATCGGGAGCACGCCAGCGGGCACCATCATTCATCACGTAGCCCAACTGCTCGGCGGTTTCGTAGGCCATCGTCTTCATGGCTTCAATTGCGGCGACGCTTTTGATGCCCCGTTCGAGGAAGATGTGCTGACGGCGGGCGAAGCGGGCGGCCAGTTCTTTGGTCTGGTCGTATGTCCCGGTGATCTTGATGACTTCCGTGCCGTAAATCGCCGCTTCACGCATTTTGTCGCCGGGCGTGAGGCTGGGGAAAAACGCCCACAGCTTGATCCCGGCGCGGGCACAGTAAGCGGCGTACGAGATGGCGACGTTGCCCGTGCTGGCGACGACAATCGCATCGACGCCCATTTCCTTGAGCGCGGAAATGGCGACCGACGCCTGCCGATCCTTGAAGCTGGCGGTTGGCCCCTGACGCTCGTCCTTGATGTAGAGGTGCTTGAGACCGAGCATCGAAGCCAGCGCCTTCGACTTGATCAGCGGCGTGCTGCCTTCGCCGAGGCTGACGATGTTGTTCAGGTCGTAGATGGGCAGGACTTCGGCGTAACGCCAGAGTCCTTCCGGGCGCTGCTTGAGCGCCTTCATCCACTCCTTACCGTTGATCTTGTCGAGTTCGTAGCGCGCTTCAAGGATGTTCTCGCCGCAGACCGGGCATCCATCGACCGATTTGTTGAGCGGAATCCGAGTATGGCAGTTGATACATTCCAGTTCGATATGTTTCGATTGGCGTACTTCCGTTGAATCAGACAACCTAGTCTCCGTTCAGGTACGTCCTGACCCCATCTATAAACTGCCGATATTCCTCGGCAGAAATCTCGGTCTTTTGCAACACCGCCAGATTACTCAACTGGCCGCGCTCATCTGTGTTCAACGTGTCACCCGTGACGATTAGGATAGGAATAGTAGCGGTCTCCGGGTTATTGCGCAATTCCTGAATGACCTGAAAACCGTCCATTTCCGGCATTCGCAGATCAAGCACGACCAGATTGGGACGGCGGCGCGCGACCAGCGCGATTCCCTCCGCGCCGTTGGGCGCGCTAAAGACGCGATATTCGCCCTGCTCCTCAAGCAACTGCGTGAGCAGACGCACGCTTTCCGGCTGATCATCGATGATCAGGATGCGGCTGATGCGACTTTCGCGCTCGGCTTCCTGTACCGCCGAGACCAGTTCATCAGGCATGAACGGTCGCTGAATGAACTTGAAGGCCGACATGTTGTCGGCGCGCTCGCGCTCGTTGCTGAGGGTGACGACGATCACCGGGATGTCGAAGGTATCGTCGCGCGCCTTGAGCTTGCCGAGGATGTTCCAACCCTGACCTTCGCCAAAGTTCACGTCCATGATGATGATGGTCGGGTGCAGACCGCTCGCCATCGCCTCGGCTTCCAGCGGGATCGAGGCCGTGAAGATGTCGAAGCCTTCGCGCTGGAGCGCCCGCCGATACTGATCGACCATATCCGGGTTGTCCTCGATCAGCAGGATTTGCCGCTTGGTGTGCAGGTAAGGCGGCGTTTCCATCGTCTGCGCCATCTCGCTGGGGATGGGCGGCAGCGGCCCAGTGACGGCAGATTTGAGACCGCCTGTCTGCGGCAGTTGATCGGTCTTTTTCTTCTTGGGCTTCTCTTTATCTTCCTGCGGGACGACAGGTTCAATCGGCATCAGCACCGAGAAGGTCGAGCCGACGTTGACGCGCGACGACACGATCATCCTGCCGCCCTGCATCTCGACCAGCGACTTGGAGATTGGCAAACCCAAGCCCGTGCCGCCCTGCGTCCTCGTCAGCGACGAGTCCACCTGACGGAAGGCCTCGAACAGCAGCCCCATGTCTTTCTCGGCGATACCGATACCCGTATCGGTCACGTCGGTGCGGATCATCTGGAAGCCGGTTTCTTCGTCGCGCACCGGGTAGGTGCTGATGGTGATCGAGCCTTCTTTGGTGAACTTGGCCGCGTTCGAGATCAGGTTAATCAAGACCTGCCGGGTGCGGAACTCGTCGCCAAAGACTTTGGGCAGCCCCGGCGCGATGTCCACGAAGATGTCGATCTGCTTGTCCTTGACCAGACCGATACCAATCGAGCGCACGCCGTCGATCACGTTCTTCATCTCGAAATAGTCGAGCTGTAAGTCCATCTTGCCCGCCGCGATCTTGGCCTGATCGAGAATGTCGTTGATCAGGTTGAGCAGGTGCTGGCCGCTGTTGTAGATCGTGCTGAGGTCTTGCTCCTGCATTTCGGTCAGCGGCCCGTCGATACCCTTCAGGATCACGCGGCTGAAGCCGATGATCGAGTTGAGCGGCGTGCGCAGCTCGTGGCTCATATTGGCGAGGAAGTCGCTCTTGAGGCGGTCAAGCTCGCGCAACTGCTCGTTGGTCTGCTGCACCGTTTCGAGCAACTGCTGGTTCTGGATGATGGCCGACAGTGTACCGGAGAGCGTCAGCAGCAGGCGGAGCGTGTCGTCGCCATACGCCGCGAACTCGGTGCTTTCGAGCGCGATCAGGCCGATCAACTGTGCGCCAGCCACCAGTGGCACGATAATAGCCGAGCGCGCGTCGTCCACGACGGGCAGGTATTCGCTGACGTTGATGTTGTCGATGGTGATCGAGCGGCGGGTGCGCGCGGCTTCCGCGATCAGGTTGTCGTCGGCGTCGATGCGCACTTCCGAAAGCTCGGAGAGCGGCTGATCCGATCCCGCCAGCGCGACCGGCTTGAGAATGATGATTTCTTCCTCGTCCGCATCGATGTAGACCTGTGGCAGATAGATGCTGACCGAGAGACCGTTGAGCGATTCACGCAGTTCGATGGCGACGTTCTGGATGGCGACTTGCAGCGTATCGGCGGCGGCGGCTGCCGTCGTCACGTCGAACAGGAAGGACATTTCGTTCGCGCGCTGACGTGACTGCTCGAACAGGCGCGCGTTGTCGATGGCGACGGAAATCTGCGCCGCCAGTGTGGTCAACACCTGAATGTCGTCGTCGTCAAAGGCGTTCGGCTCGTTCGACTGCACGTCGAGCGCGCCCACGACCACCTGACCTTTCAGCTTGAGCGGGATCGCCATTTCCGAGCGCGTATTGGGCAGGTACGGGTTGGGGCGGTGAACCACGCGCGCGTCGGCGGTATCCGAGGCGATAGTCGGCTGTCCGGTCGCGGTCACTTGACCAATCACCGACTGCGAGCCTTTTTGCAGGCGGTGTTGAATGTCGAGCAGTTGGCGGCCTGCTTCGCCCGTGCTGGCGCGCAGAACGGCGTAAGCGTCGTCCTCGTCGAGCAGGAAGATTTGTACGTGGTCGTACTCGAATGATTCACGGATCAGATCAACCATGCGCGGCAGCAGGTCGTTCAGATCGAGAATGGAGCTGGCGATCTGGCTCACTTCCGCCGAGGTGGTCAACTGACGGGCGCGGCGTTCCGTTTGCGCGAGCAGACGAGCGGCTTCCAGACGGAGGGAGGCTTGTTCCGCCAGCGAGCGATAAATGCGCTGGTCGCGCTCGGTGTGATGGTACGGGTCGCGTCCGCCGAGGACAACCGCGCCAATCGAGCGACCGGCAATGCGCAGCGGCAGGATACTGAGCGAGCGCAGTTCGAGACTCTCGACGCCGATTTTCTCCATCATGTCGAGGTCTTCCGACTCGCTCACGTCGTCAATCGTCATGACTTCCGGCGACGCGAGCAGACGCCACGCGGGATACTGCTCGGCGACGAGGTTGATGCCGTTCAGGTCGATCCCGGCGTCGCCTTCGCGCTGCCAGGTCGCTACGACCTGCGCCATCGCCTTCGGGTGATCCCAGTTCTCGGTCGAGAGCAGGGCGATGAACACCTGTGTGATCGGGCGGCTGCTCAGGTGGCTGACGATTACGTCGAGGATGTCGGCGGGCGTCGAAGCGTCGTTGAGGGCGCGGCTGGCCTGATAGAGAATGCTCGTCTCTTCCAGCGAGTTCTGAATCTGGTCGAGCAGCAGATAGTTATCGACCACGACCGAGGCGCTGTCGGCAATCGAACTGAGGTAGCGGGCGTCGCCAGCGCCGAATGGATGCGTCGTATGATAGGCGACGATCAGGCAGCCAATCGGCAGGGTTTGCGAGCGCAGATGCACGAGCGCCAGCGCGCGAATGTTGCCCTGCGTCATCAGGTCGCGCTCGAACGGCGACGGATCGGTCAGAGCGCGCAGGTCGTCGATGAAGATGTTCTGCGCGTCGAGGAGGCGGTGTTGGTTGATCATTCCGGCGAAATCGGTCGGCGCAGCGTCAAGGCTGACGTTGAACAGTTGGGTCAGCCTGTCCTCGACGGTCAGATAGGCCGCGTAGATATCCGGCGTCAGGATTTCAAACGCGCCTTGTACCGCTTCGGCGATTTCGTCGGCGGTGCGCGCGCGGCTCAGGTTGGTAGTGACGCCGTAGAGCGCCGCCGTTTCCTGAAGGGCTTGCTCGGTGCTTTGCAGCAGGTTGCGGTTGTCGAGGGCGATGGCCGCGCTGTCGGTCAGCGTGCTGAGGAACTGCTCACGCTCCGCGCCGAACTCCTGCGCCTGCTCGTAAACGATCACCAGCCAGCCGAGCGGCACTTCGCGGCGAGAGCGCGCGCGCAGCGGCAGCGAAGCCAGCGCGCCGATGTTCTGATTATGCAGCGCCAACCGCGTCACGTCGTCCAGATCGAACGAAGTCTCCACGTCCGCGATGTAGAGCGCGCTGCGATTATTGAGCAGTTCGCCCGGCAGCGTCCACTCGCCCGCAGTGCCGCTCAACGAGCGGGCGATGCGCACACCCTGCCACTCGTTATCGAGCAGCGCGACGTAAGCGTCGCTCACGTCCTGGGTTGCCAGTTGCGCCAGCACCTGATCGAGCACGTCATCGACCTGCTCGGCTTCAGCGAGCGCGCGCGTGGTTTCGTAGAGCGCGACGGTCTCGCGCAGGTTGGTTTCGAGTGTGCGTTCGAGGTTACGAAGCGCGCTGATGTCCTGAAAGGCGGCGACAATCGCGCGGACTTCGCCGTTCTCGGTCAGGATCGGCACAGCATTGAGCAGCAGGTCGATTTCCGTGCCGTCGTCCATCAGTACCGCCACGTCGTCGCTGGCGATCAGCGACTTCGCTTCCTTGACGGCGAAAATTGGCAGGCTTTCGTCGGGATAGAGCGCGTCGGTGCCGCTGCGATAGATGTTGTAGGTCGCGGCGTCGAACGGCTGCTGGCCTTCGACCGGACGACCGAGCAGCGTCTCGATCTGCTTGTTGAACTGGATCGGCTTGTAAGTGACGGGATCGAGCACGAGCACGCCCGCAGGCAGCGATTCGAGGATCGAACTCAGGCGCTCGCGCTCGCCTTCAGCGGCGCGCAGCAGACGCTGGTTTTCGACGGCGATGGCGACCTGCGCCGCCAGCGTGTTGATAAGCTGCTCGTCGCTCTCGTTCAAGTCGGCGGCGCGGCGTGTGCGACCGACGAGCAGAACGCCAACCACGTCGCCGCTGAGTCGAACCGGCGTGATCATCGTCTTGCCGATGGCTTCCTGCTGCTTGGCGGTCAGCTTATCGTAATTCGGGAAGCTGGTCGGGTCGTTCAGGATCAAGCGCTGACCGCTCTTGAACGTCTGCATGATCGGCGTGCGGTTGGTCGCAATGTCGAAATAGGATTGACGGGTCTGGAGGCTCTGGAATTCCGCTGGCGAATGATCGATGATGGCATCCAGCCCGGTTTTGCTCTCGTTGAGCAGCGCCAGCAGCCAGCGATCAAAATTGGCTGGGCCAGCGATGCGCTGGAAGACTTCATCGAGGCTGAGGGCGAAGTCGGTGCTCATACGGCTGGCAAGCTGGCCGGCTTCCGCGAGTGCCAACGCGCGCTGCGCCTGTGCCTGCGCTTCCGCGAAGGCCGTCAGGCTCTCGACCGCGATAGCCACCTGATCGGCGACCGCGCGCAGGAAGTTGACGTAGCTCTCGTTGAAGGCGGCGGCCTGCGGGCTTTCGCAAATGATCACGCCGTACCAGCGCTGGCGCGAGTGAATCTCGGTAATCGCCGCGCTGCTGCTGCCGCTGCGTTCGAGCAGGGTTTGCAGGGCAGGCCAGTGAACGAGATCGCCTTTGACGCTGCGCAGGAGCAGCGTGCCATCGGTCGGCTGAAGGATGTCCGCGAATGGCACCAGATCGCGCGCAACGCGGTCGCCCTGATCGAGATCGGAGGCGGCAGTCGAGGTGCGCGTCCAGACGTGCGCGTATTCGACGTAGGGCGCGTTCGCTTCAGGCGTCGGCTGCGCCATCAAAATCGAGACGCGGTTAACGCTGGTCGTGGCGGTTGCCAGATGGATCGCGGCGGCCTGATACACGGCGGCGGAGTCGGCGGCGGCCACAATCGAGCGGCTGGCCGCGTAGAGGCGGCGAGTTTCGTCGAGCGCCAACTCGGTCTGTTCGAGCAGACGGCGGTTTTGCAGCACCGTACTCATCTGACCGGTGAGCGCGCGGAACACGTCGTAGTCTTCGCCGGAGAGTTCGCGCAGTTCGCTGCTGATGACGTGAAAGAGCGCAATCGGCTGGTTGGCGCTGAACAGCGGCAGTGTGACGACCATCCGTAAGCCGTGCGTGCGCATGTAGTTGATCATCTCATCGTCGGACGGCGTGCGCGGGTTGAGGTCGCGCAAGACCATCGGCTCGCGGCGGCGCAGCGGCGAGTCTTCGCCAAAGCTGAAGGGCAGCAGTTCGTCGGCGTTGTAGACTTCGCCGTCGTGCGAGCGCGCGATCATGCGGGCGTGCATCGGCCATCCGGTTGGGTCAAGCTGGCCTTCGAAAATCGACAGTTCGAAGTTGAGCTTGGGGTCATTGGTGATGTTAACGGCGGCGCGCACGAGGTCAGGCATACTCTGCGCCATGTTGATGATCCGGCTGGCGGCGTACAGACGCTCGATTTCGGCCAGCGCCATCTCGTTCTGATGGAGCAGCATACGGTTGTCGATGGCGATACCCGCCTGATCGATCAGCGCGCCGTAGATGCGTCCCTCGCGCTCGGTGAAGTCGCGCGCTGCCGGGAATTCGACCATGATCACGCCGCGCCAGATACCGCGCACGCTGAAGGGGATGAAGACCATCGACTGCGCGCCCGTGCTGCCGACGATCCGGCGGAACGTGTCGTCCAGACGATGGTCGCGCGCCGCGTTGGTGATCAGCGTGACCTGGTTCGGCTGCATCTCGGTCAGCAGGGCGTGATCGCTGAAGCGCAGCACTTGTCCGGTTAATTTGCCTTCCGGTGCGCGCTCGTTGATCGACCAATCGACCGTGATCTCGAAGTTGTCAGGAAGGCCATTCGCGCCGTATTCACTGAACACGCCAATTTGACCGCTCGACGCTTCCGGCATCACCGAGACGATGATCGCCTGCAAGATGTCTTCGAGGCTGTCGGCTTCGTTGAGATAGCGGCTTAATTGATAGAGCGTGAAGGTTTCGGCGAGGCTGCTCTGCGTTTCTTCGAACAGACGCGCGTTTTCAATGGCGATGGCGACACGATCTGCGACCGCGCGCATGATCACCTGATCGCCTTCGGTGAAATTCGTGCCTTCAGGCGGCGCGGCGTCAATCGTGCCGACAACCTCGCCGCGAATCGAGATCGGCAGGGTGAGCGACGGCGGCTCGGTCGGCTGCTCCTGATCGAGCTTGAGCAGATCGTAATGGTAAATCGTCTCCAGACCGCTGCGCTGGCTGGTTTCTTCCCAGGCCATGCGCGTCAGTTGGCGGTTGAGCGCGTCGATTTGCGTCACGCGCTGCTCGGACTGAACGAGCAGACGGGCATTCTGAATGGCGATGGCGATCTGGTCGGCCAAAATCTGGAAGGTGCGCACGTCGTCGGGCTGGAAGCTGTGCGCCTCGGTGCTTTGCACGTCCAGCGCGCCGATGATCTGGTCGCCGACCTGAAGCGGCAGCGCGATCTCGGCGCGGGTATGCGGCAGCAGCGGGTTGACCATATGCGGCGAGTCGCCCGTATCCTGCGTGTCGTTGATGATCACGGGTTCGCCGATGCGCGTGACCGTACCGATTACCGACGAGGAGCCAACCGGGATTTTGTGCCCCGCTTCGATCAACTGCTCGCCGACTGCGCCGTGACTATAGACCAGCACGGCGTTCTCGCTCACGTCGTCGGTCAGAAAGACCTGCGCGTGATAGAAGCCGAATTCGTCGCAGATCAGGTTGATCGAGCGATTGAGCAGGTCGTCGATGTCGTGCAGAGTGGCGGTTTCGCGGCTGACGCGCGCCGTGATGTCCATGTTGCGGGTGTAGCGCCCCTGCTGGGCTTCGAGTTCGCCTTTCAGTCCCTCGACGCGCGTGGACATCGATTGGAAGGCGGTCATCAACTGACCCACTTCGTCATCGGTCGCGGTCGGCGGAACCGGAACCGTCGTCTGACCACTATCGCCGCTGCTCCACTGCGTCACCAGCGCGTTGACGCTGCGGATCGGTCGCGTCGTCCGGCGCAAAATCACGCCGATCAACAGGCTGATCAGCGCGCCGACCAGCAGGCTGGCGATCAGCGCGCCGAACGAGGCGGCGTTCGCGCTGCCTTCGAGCGCGGCCTCGTTATCGACCAGCACGATTGACCAATAGGCACCTGAGTTGCCGGAAAAGACGACGTGTCCGGTCGAGAAGAAGCTGCCGTTATCGGCTTGTCCATCGACGGCGGGAGCCTTCGGCTGAAGGATGGCGCTGCCGGGGTATTGATCGCTTAGTTTGAGCGCGGTGTTCAGGGCTAGCTCGCGGACGTAATCCTCGTTGGGATGCGCCGTATCGTAGAAAAGCTGTCCGGCACTGTTGGCGATCAGGACGCGCCGTCCATCTTCACGCCCCGCCAGCGATTTCGCTTCCCCGCTCAAAAAGTCGAGGACGGGCTGCGCCTGAATGTCCAGTTCGATCACCCCGGCGACGTTGCTGCCGAGGCTGGCATCCGAGACAATCGGCGCGGCGAAGCGAATGTAGGGAACCAGTCGATCCAGAATCGGCGCATTCGGGTTGAGAACGAAGCTGACATCGCTGGAAACGACCTGACCCGGCGGCGCGGAGAGCGCCAGCGCCAGCGTCGGATCGTTAGCCTGTTTTCCGAGGCGAACACTGCTGTCCGCTTTCGGGATTGAGGCGTCGTAGTTGGTCGCTTCCGACCAGATCGAGCCGTTGAAGGTTACGTAGCGGACGGCCAGATAATTCGGGTGCTGCTGGAGCAGGTTGGTGAAATCGCCGAGCAGCCGGGTTTGCGCGTCGTCGAGCGCCGCACCCGCGTTACTGAGCAGGGTGTTGCGGGCGAAATCCTGCACGTCGCGCTCACCTGCCAGCGTGCCCAAATCCTGAATCGGGCGCTGAAGCTCGTCGTTGACCTGGCCGACAATGCTCTCAATTTCCGTGTGATGGCTTTGCGTGAGCGACTGCGTTGAGGTCGTGCGGATGCCGAACAGCAGCACCAGGCCGATGATCAAAAACGTCCCCATGATGATCGGGACGACCACCCGCATGATGCGGTTGTACATCGAAGTCGTGTGTATGCCTGTCTTGCGATTTTCCTGAGTCATGGTCTTAGCCGCCGCTCTTTAGGTCTTACCGTCGCTGTGGCTGTTGCCGCCGCTCGCGCTATGGCCGTTCCCATTCCCGTTACTATGGCCGTTGCCATTGCCATTGCCGTTTTCGTGACCGCTGCCATTGAGCCGGATGCTGACCTGCGGCGCGCGCAGCGCCTGGCCGACCTCGCGGACTGCGGTCTGCAAAATGTCGTTGATCGTGGTTTGCGCCGTCAGCTTGGCGGCGATGTTGTTGACGAGGCGTTCGCGCTCGGTCGCGCGCTGGCTTTCCTGGAACAGACGGGCGTTGTCGAGACTGAGCGCCAGCCGGTTCGCCAGTTCTTTCGCCAGTTCGATTTTTTCCTCGGAGAGCGTTTGCGCCGGAATTTCCCACTCGATTGCGCCGAGCACCTGACCGCGAAGCTGAACCGGCACGGCTATCGGGATGGTTTCGCGCTCGGTTACCTGACCAATCGCCGCTTCGCCGCTGTCGATGGCGCGCTGACGCAGACTGGTCACGTCGAGCGTGGTCGGGAAGCCCGCTTCGCGCACGATCTCGTTCATGCGCTGGTCGCGCATGAATTCCTGCCAGGCGCGGCGGGTCGCGTCGCGGTTGCTGGCCTCGACCTCAGCGAAGCGACGGATCGATTCCTGATACAGACGCGCGTTCTGAATGGCGACGGCAATCTGGTCGGCCATCGTTTGCAGCACGTTGATCTGATCGTCGTCAAAGGTGTCGCGGATTTTGCTCTGCACGTCGAGCGCGCCGATGATCGTTTCGCCGACGCGCAGCGGAATGGCGACTTCGGCGCGCGTTTCCGGCAGGAACTCGTTGCGGCGGTGCATCTGGCTCACAGAGGCATCGCGCGCGACGATCAGGCGGCCTTGCTGCGTGACCTGACCGATGACGCTCAGGCTGCCGATGCCGAGGCGATGACCGCGACTGAGCAACTGCTTGCCAGCCTCGCCTGTGCTGGCGCGCAGCACCGCGTCCTGGTGATCGTCGTCAATCAGGAAGATTTGCGCGTGATAAATATTCGGGAAGCGCTCGACAATCAGATCGACGACGCGCTCCATCAGCGTTTGCAGATCGCGCTGGGTCGCGGCGTAGCGGCTGATGTCCTGCGTAGCGCTGATGTCGCGGGTGCGGGCGGCCACGCGGTTTTCGAGGTCTTCGATCAGCGTATGCACCTGCTCGCGCATGTTAACGAACGAGGCCGCCAACATGCCGATCTCGTCACCGCGTCGGGCATCGGGGACGGGCATCTCGAAATCGCCGTCGGAGAGTGCCTGAGTCGCGCGGCGCAGCCGGTAGAGCGGCGGTACAGTGATCTGGCTGAAAATCAGCGCGAGCAGGACGAGCAGCACCAGCACGCCGCCGCCGACCACGAACACGCGCACCTGAAAGAAGTTGAGCGCGCTGGCGTAAACCACGTCGGCGGGCGCTTGCGTTACCAGCACGAATGGCGTTCCGCTGATGGGAGCGTAGTAGCCGATGTACTGAACACCATCTTTAGCGCTGTAAACGGCTGATCCACTTGATCCGGCGAGCGCCTTCGTCACCGCATCCGACTGATCGGCGCTGGCAGCGCGCTCATGCGCGGCGGGCGGCGCGATCAGCACGTTTTGCAGCGTGGTTAGGAACGTGTAGGCGGTGTAATTGTCCGGGTTGCTGTCCACGCGAATGTTGTCGATGAAGATACGCGAGTCGCTCAGGGTAGCGATGACATAGCCAATCGGCGTGCCGTCGCGCCAGGTGATCGTGTTGATCATCTGGACGACCGGGTTAGCAGCGGCGCTCACGACCATTGTGCTGGACTGCGACTGAATCTGCGCGCTCTGGATGGCGCGGTAGGCTGGCGACTGCGATTGATCGACTGGCCCGAAGCTGGTGGTTGATGTATCGGTTTCGATCAACTGCTGACCGTTGCGGTCGAGCAGGGTGATGCTGTCGAACTCGGCAGTCGCCGGGTTGAGCAGGTTGCTGCGGAACAACTCGTTAATCTGCTCGGCGCTGGCCTGCGGCAGATACGTCGGGCTGTCGGTGTGAACGTTGCGCAGCAGGAAGCCCGTCAGCGTGGTGATATTATCCTCGTCGCTGGTGAAGTTATTGAAGCTGGTGCGCGCCTGAGCGAGCGCGGCACTGACTGCCGTCGCCTGTTTGACGCCAATTTGTGCTACAAACGACTGGGCGCTCTGCTCGCTGATGTCGAAGATGCCGCTGCGCACGAACAGATAGGCGGGTACGGCCAGCAGCGCCAAACCAATGGCGATGCCGATCATGAACTTGACCCACAGCGGCCACGACAGCGGATGAATGGAACTTAAGCGTTTGCTCATGGCTTGGTTCCTATTTCAGCTTCTCCGGCAAGTGCGCCCGGTTCCAGATAGACGCGGGTATGCACAGCGCCTAAGGCTTCATTGAAGTTCTGCGCTGCCAAGCCGAGCACTGCTTCGATGTCGGTCGCGCTCAAGAGCACGCTGCCGATCTCGCTGGCTTTACGTTCACGCTGCGCCTGCGCCTGCGTTTGTTCGAGCAGTCGGTTGCTTTCTAGGGCGATGCCTAAACGGTTGGAAACGGTGCGCAGCATTTCGACCTGGCGCTCATTGACCGGGCGATCCGCCGGGACGGTGAAACTGATCGCGCCGAGTACCTGATCGCGCAGGGTGATCGGCACGTTGACGCGCTGCTGACCGTTCTCGCCAGCGGGTTCGATGTAAATCTCGCCGCGCCGGATGGTCGAGCGGATCGGAGCGGGCAAATCGCGCGAGGCGAGGATATTGCCGCGATCATAATCGAAGCCGAAGCCGCCGCGTCCACCGAGGTAGTTCGACCAACCTTGCCCGGCCATGCTTTGCGAGCGCTGCTGAAGCTCGGACATCTGCGTGAGAAAGCGGTTGATGATGGCTTCCTGATCGCGCACGCTGCGTTCCAGTTCCTCGATACGATGCGCCTGCGCCAGTTCGCGCGCGGCCTGCGTCGTCAGGTCTTTCAGACCGGCGAGCGTGTTTTCCGAGAACATCTGCGGGTGTTCGCTCTGCACGTCGAGGATGGCATAAACCTGATCGCGGTAGACGAGCGCCAGCGTCGCGCTCTGACGGGCAGGCGCAGCCAGATGCTCGCCGGGCGGGAGCGGATCATGGGTGACGACCATCACGGGCGTTTTGCTGGCAATTGCTTCGAGCATGACCGACTCGTCGCCGGGACGCAGGGCGACGTGGGTCGCACTTTCCAACTGTGAGAGGCCGAGGCGCAGACGGCGGGTGAAGCGGCCTTCGCTGTCGCTCAGGTAAATCTGGGCCAGATCAAAGCCCATATCGCGCTCGACCACTTCGAGGACGTGCGCGAGAATGCGCGTTTCGTCGGTCTGGTCGCCGAGCGTGAGGTTGAACTTGCTGACGGCTTTCAACTGTTCAATATCGACGAAGGACGAGGCAATGGTCTGCTCGATGCTGCCGTTGAACACGAGCAGAAAGACCGCCGCTAATCCAAAGACGAGGCCATAGTTGATCAAATCGCCGATGGCGTTATTCGCTGGAGTATACGTAACTGGGCTGGTCGTGCCGCCCTCGTTGATCGAGCGCAGCACGAGCGTCAGCGCGAGGATAACTAAAATCGGGATCAGGCTGCGGCGGTTGATGAGCAAGCCAGCCGCGACCAGCGGCAGGAGCAGCACGACGGGCGCGGCGGGATCAACCGTGAGCAGGGTCGCCAGCACGAACGGCACGAGCATCAGGCCGAGGAACAGCCAGACCGCCGCGTCGAGCCTGCCGCGCTGGATCAGCGCGTTGACGGCGAACAACGCGAAAATCGCCACGACGTATTCGGGCGGCACGACGATGGTCGAGCGGTCGATGTTGAAGATCGCAAGCACAGCGCGCATTACCATGAGCAGCAGGATGAAGCAGATCGCTGCCCAGGTCATGATGACAAGACCCTGAGCGCGCTGGCGCAGGGTCGGGTTGACGTAATTATGGCGGACGGTGAGCAGACGCCGCCGTACCAGATCAATCATTGCTGGCGCTCCCGGTGCCGTTGCCTGTGGTGAGCGGCGTGACCTGACCTAAACGGATTGAGCCAGTTTCCGCGCCGAGGGTTTCGCTTAACTCGGACAGTGTGATGCGCAGGAGTTCATCGACCGTTGCGACCGATTGGAAGCGCGCGGCGATGTCGTTAATGCGCTGCTCCTGCGCCGCCGCTTCGAGCGTAACCTGATACAGTCGGGCATTTTCGAGACTCAGCGCCAAGCGTTGAGCAACGGCCTGCACCATTTCGACCGTTTCCGGGCTGTTTTCCGTCCCGGCCTCCACTTCAATCGCGCCGATGACCTCGCCGCGCAAAATCACCGGGACGGCCACCGTCTTGTGATCGGTTTCGCTGGCCTGCACGACCTCGGCCTGCTGTCCGGCGCGCAGGAGCGGTTCCGACCATTCCGGCGCAGGCAGCAGACGGCCTTTTTCGAGCGTCAGACCATCGACCGCCTGTGGGTCGGTGTGATAATTCTGCCACGCGACACGGGTCAACTGCTGGTTGAGGCGCTGAATTTCGCGCAGGTTGGCTCCGGTGTCCCGGTAAAGGCGCTCGTTTTCGTCCTGCGTCTCCATCTGTCGCTTGGACAGCCGCGCATTGCGAAACGCAATCGCCAGCAAATCGGATACGAGTTGCAGCGCTTGCAGATCAATGCGGTTAAAGACGTTCGGTGTGAGGCTTTGAATGTCGAGCACGCCAATCGTCTGCGCGCCGTCGTGAATGGGGAAGGCGAGTTCGGCGCGTGTCTCGGTGAGTAAATCGTTTTGATAATAGATTGGGTCGCGGCTGGTGTCGTTGACCAGCACGGGCGCGCTGCGCAGCACGACCTGACCGATCACGCTTTGCGAGCCGACCGAGAGTTGATGGTGGCGGCTCAGAAGCATCTTGCCGATGTCTCCCGTGCTGGCGACCAGCACGGCCTGATCGTGTGTTTCGTTGACCAGAAAGATTTGCACGTGATAATGCTTGAAGCGCGCGCTGATTAAATCGACGGTGCGGTTGAGAAGTTCGTCCACGTCGAGGATTTGCGAAATCGATTGGCCGACTTCGGATGCGGCCTGAATCAGGTCGGCGCTGCTGCGGGCGGATACGACCGCGCGTTGACCGCCGCTCATGAAGTAGCGGGTTACCACGCTGACCAGACCAATCGTTAGCAGGGCGGTGATCGGTGTCGCCAGTTCAGGCGGGATTGCGCCCATATGGGTTGTGACCAGCGCCAGCGCGCTCACGGCCAGCTTGCCCAGCACGATCAGGTTGACGATAACGTACACTTCGGCGCGCACCAGCACCGCCGCCGTGATTACAGCAAGCGTACCCAGCAGCACATCGCGCGTGCTGACTGGATTGAGCAGTGTCACCAGGACAAGGCTCGCCAGCACGCCGTAAGCAGCGGCCTCGGTTTGTCCTCGGCTGAACAGGAAAAGCCAGATTAACGAGAGCACCGTAAAAAGCGCCAGACCAATCGGGTTGAGCTGGATAACCCCTGCCAGCGTGACGACGATCCCCAGCACAACCAGCAGCAGTTCGCCAATGGCGAGTACCTGAAGGTAACGCTGGCGAATCTGGCTCAGGCTGTCATTGTGGGCAGCGATCATTGCGCACCGCCTTTCGGGGGCGCGCCTAAACGAATGGCGACGCGGTTCGCGCCGAGCGAGTTTTGCAGACCGCGCGCGGCTTCCGCCAGCACCGTATCGATGCTGTTGCTGCGCTGCAAGCGGCTGCCGATTTCGTTGAGCATGGTTTCACGCTGGGCGACCCGGCGGCTTTCATCGTAGAGGCGGGTGCTTTCGACCGCCAGACCGAAGCGTTCGGCGACCGCCAGTACCAGATTGAGGTCTTCCGGCGGGAGTGGTTCGCCCGCGAGTTCGAATTCCATTGCGCCGATCACCGCGCCGCGCACGTGCAGCGGCACACTGACAACCGATCCGCCCGGCGTTTGCTTCTGCACAACCTGGTTGGTCTCGGCAGCTTGGTCGAGCGTGGGTGTCCAATCGGGGTTGGAGCGCACCAGATTGCTGGCAAAATCGACATCAACGCTCAACTGACCGCCTTTGCCCTGCAAAAATTCGCTCCACGCCTGCTGCGTCAGTTGACGATTGAGGCGTTCAACCTGCTGAACGGCAGCGCGGGTTTGTTCGAGCAGATGCTGGTTTTCCTGAAGGCGCTGCTCGGTTTGCTCGAACAGACGCGCGTTGTCGATGGCGACGGCGATGCTGTCCGCCAGCGATTGGAAGATGGGCAGTTCGCTCGCGTCGAACGCGCCGATTTGCGTGCTTTGCAAGTCGAGCGCGCCGATCACGGCCTCACCGATTTTGAGCGGGAAAGCCGCTTCGACGACGGTATTGGGCAGCAGTTCGTTGGGACGGTGGATGCTGTTGGGCGTTCCCGCGCGCGCGATCAATGGCTGCCCCATCTGCGTGACCTGCCCGACGACGCTCTGGCTGCCAACCGGTAAGCTGTGGTGATTGGCGAGTAATTGCTTGCCGACTTCGCCCGTGCTGGCGGCGAGCAGGGCTTCGGTGCCCTGCACCGTGAGCATGAAAATCTGGACGTGGTAAATGCTGCTGTAGCTGTTGCGAATATCCTCGGCGGCGCTGTTGAGCAGATCGGTCAGCGCGGTACGGCGCGAAATGCGCTGGGCGATCCGTGTCGTCACGTTGGCGACTTTGAGGCGTTCGTCGTAGCCGCTGCTGATGCTTTGCGGCGCTTCAAGCTGAGTCGTGCGCAGGAAAAGGTACATCAAGAGGGCAGTCGCGGCGCCAATCAAGCCCAGATCAATGGTGTTGCTGGTGTAGACGGGGGTGGAAATCCAGCCGGGAGCGATCGTTGCTGCGCCGACGCCGAGGGTCACCAGCGCGACGACGAAACCGATAATCAACCCGCGTCCGCGCAGGAACAACCCGGACAGGAAAATCAGCAGGATCAGAGACGCGCCAGCGTCGCTGTAGACGAAGTTGTTTTGCAGCGCCAGCAGCACGCCGCTGAAATACCACATCGCAATCGGGCCAGCGCTCGCCCAGCCGAGATGCCCGGTGCGCGTCAGGATCAGAGTCGCAATGCCGAAGCCATATAGCCCAATCAGGACAATTGGCGCGAGCGGATCGCTGCCGATTTGGGCGAACAGCGGGCGATCCGCGCTGCCGACGCCGACAAACAGCGCGAAGAAAAAGAACAGCACCATGATGAGGAGCGTGAACCCGTAGACCAGACGGGCTTGCTGTTTGCCCCCGCGCTCGTCGTAGTGTTCAAGCCTGAACACCTGGTCGAAGAATGCGATCATAAGCTGCTGTCCTTCATGACTAATTCACCTGCCTGCCGCTCTCCGGCTGAACGGCCAGCCGAATGCGGCCTGCGCGCGCATTGAGCGCCGCGCCCAGTTCCGTGACGGCGGTGCGCAGCATTTCCTCAATGTCGCCTTGCTGCTGCAAATGAGTCGAGATTTCGTTGATCAGCGCTTCGTTTTGAGCGGCGCGCTCGCTCTGGCGATAAGCCTCGGCGTTTTCGATGGCGACGACGAACTGATTGATCATCTGCTGAAAAATCGCCTGATCCGCTTCGGCATAGCTGTAGGGACGATAGCAGCCGAGGCTGACCGTGCCGATCTGTCGGGCGCGTGTGTTAATCGGCGCGACCATCACCGAGCGCATACTCAGGTCTTGCATTCGGCTGATGTTGCGAACCAGACGCGCGTCAAATTGGTTAAACGACCACGCGGCGAGGCGCGGGTCTTGAATTTGACCGATTGAGGCGATGATATGAGTATCGGCGATGACGATCATCTGCTGCGTTTGCCAGACCTGCCCGACGAACGTCCCGTCCATCGCCAGCAGCGGCCCGTTTTGCACGTCAACCGAGACTTTGCCTTCGCTGAACTGTCCGACGACGCGAAGCTGACCGTATTTGGCATCGTAAAAGGCGATGCTCATGCTATCCGTCGGGATCATCTGACTGCTTTCCGTCAGCATGATGTTGATAATCGAGTCCATGCGCAGGGTGGTTTGTACGGCCTGACCGAGCGTGCTGACGCGCTGAAGCTGCTCCGCCCGGCGCTGCTCGTCGGTCAGCAGGCGAATGTTCTGCACGCCGATGGCGATTTGCGCGACCATCGTGCGCGCCGTTTCGACCATCTCCGGCGTAAAGCGGACGTGTCGGGCATACAGGTCGAAGCCGACCGAGCCGATCATCTCCCCGGAGACTTGCAGCGCAAGGATCATCATCGAGACGACGCCGAGTTTGCGCAGCACGCCGCGCGTTTCCAGCTCGATCAGCGGGTCGGTGCCAATGTCGGTGATGATGACCGGGCGTTCCGGGTGGTCGCGTAGGGTGTTGGTCATAGCGCTGGTACGGGTTTCGACTTTTGAGCCGACCGCTTGGCTGACCGGATATTCGCTGATGACCGTCCCCTGATTGTCGCTTGGCTCGAACAGCACAATGCCGACGTGATCGACGCCGAGGGCATCGACCAGACTTTGCGAAGCGTAGTCGAGCAGCTCCTTTTCGGTGCGGAAATTGCTGATGCCGGACGAAAGGCGGTTCAAGCCTTCCAGAACACGCACCTGCCGCGTCAACTGCTCGGCATTCGCCTGCGCCGTGCGCAGCAGACGCTGGTTTTGCATGACAATGCCGATTTGGTCAGCGACGGCGTTATACAGGCGGCGCGTCCGGTTGTCGAACTGGTGCGGCTGCTGGTAGATGACGCCAATCATGTCTTCGATTTGCCCGTGTTCGCGCACAATGATGGCGATCAGGCTGCGCGGCGGGTTGTTTGGGAACAGGGTGCGGATCGCGGGTGTTTGCGCATCGATCTCCTCAATAAAGAGAAGACCAGTGCTGTCCGCTTTGCCAAAGACCGCATCCAGATTATCCATGCCGGGGATGATCTGCTCCGGGTTTTCCTCGCTGTCAGTCTCCGGTCGGATTGTCGAGCGGAGGATAAGCGCTTCCGCCGGGTTTTGTGCGCTGCGCTCGACTGACAGATAGTTGATCATGCTGGCGTCGTGCGCCACCTGAGTGCGCAGCACCCGCAGGATGTCGAGCGGCGTGGCGGCACTCAGCATCGCTCGATTGATTTCGTAGAGCGTCTGCACTTCGTCGAGGGTGGTCGCGGTGCTGCGCAGCAGCGACTGGTTCTCGAACACGACGGCGATCTGATCGCCGAGGTTGCGCATGGCGCGCAGGCGCAGCGGCGAAACCGTGACCGGCCTGGCGTTGGTGAAGCTAATCAGCCCGATCAAACGCTGCGCGACGACCAGTGGAATGATCAGCATCGCGCTCATGTTGAGCGCTTTGATGCTCGCGCGTTCCGGTTCGGTCAGGAACGGGTCGGATGCGACATCCTCGACGTACAGCACTTCGACGGCACTCAGGGTTTCGTGCGCCGGATACTCATTCAGGCTGCGCGTCGCCTGCGCGCTGTGCACGCCGTTCGCGTCACGAATAGCGATGATATTCAGTACCTGAGTTTCGGGGTCGAGCAGGCCGAGATGGGCGTCACTGAAGGCTTTCGCACCGAAGTTGATCAGCGCGTTGAGAATCTCAACCGGGTCGTTGGATCCATAAATGGTGCTGGAGGCTTCGTACTGCGCTTCGGCGAGCGCAAGTTGTTCGCGACGGTCATCGGCGTCGTGGGCTACTTCCATTCCCATACTTCTTCACCTTTGAGCAGCCGACGGATTTGCGCGGGAAAACGATCCGGGTCGAGCGGTTTGCCCAGAAATCCGTTGAACCCCGCTTTTTTCGCCCGCCGCATCTGGTCTTCGCTGGCTTCGGCAGTCACGGCGCAGACAATGGTGTCGCGCAGGCGAGCATTGGCGCGCAGCTTTTGCAGCGCCTGATAGCCGTCTTCGTAAGGGAGGCGAATATCCATCAGGATCAGGTCAACACGCGGCAGCGTGTCAGCGAATTGGACGACCTGCCAGCCCGACGTTTTCCATTCGCAGCGCTGAACGCCCATGAAAGCGAGCATTCGCGCAATCAGCACGAAGTTGGGCACGTTGTCCTCGACAACGAGGACGTGGGCTTCGCTGGCCTCAATCGGCGTTCGCTGAGTGTTGTTTTGAACGTCGCTCATTACTGCTCCTGATGAATGCAATGACTTCTTCGGGAAATTTATCCACGTCAATAGGTTTCTTGATGTAGCCGTCGCAGCCTGCTTCCAGACTGCGATCCCGGTCGCTGTCCATCGCGTTGGCGGTGAGCGCGACAATCGGGATTGTGTTCAGTTCGGGCATGGTACGGATATGCCGCGTAGCTGTCAGCCCATCCATGTCGGGCATACTCAAATCCATCAGGATTAAGTCCGGGGGCTGTTTGAGCGCCATATCGATGCCTTTGTGCGCGTTTTCGGCTTCCTGAATCACAAAATCGTAATCCGACGCCATCAAAATTCGCCGCACCAGCATTCGATTGTCGCTGTTATCCTCAATATACAGTATACGCGGCATTGCTTATGCCTTTTCGCCTTCCAAATCGATTCATGGGACGATCCTAGTGTATATCACGACACTTGAGTTTGTCTCTTAATATTCCGAAGAATTCGACAAAAGGACATGACTTACGTCCCAGGGTCTTAACGGATTATAGTGCCGTCACTCTGGCGCGATTATAAAGGTTTGATCGAGAAATAAAACGAGGACAAAGGTATATAATACGAAGCGTTGCTCAAACGGAGAAAAATCTTATGGCAAAACAGTACGCCAAGTCGCCCGATATTCAGATCGATCCCAAGAAAACCTACGCCGCCCACATCGACACGAATAAAGGGACGATCAACATCAACCTGTTCACGAAAGAAGCCCCGATCACCGTCAATAACTTCGTCTTTCTCGCCAGAGAAGGCTTTTATGACGGCGTGAGCTTTCATCGCGTGATCGGCGATTTCATGATTCAGGGTGGCGACCCGACCGGAACCGGGCGCGGCGGCCCCGGCTATAAATGGAACGACGAAGCGGGCGCGCTCAAGCTCAAGCACGACAGCCCCGGCGTCCTCAGCATGGCGAACGCTGGCCCCAATACCAACGGCTCGCAGTTTTTCATCACCCACGTCCCTACGCCGCACCTGAATGGCAAACACGCCGTCTTCGGCAAGGTCGTCAGCCAGGCCGATCAGGATGTCGTCAACGCGATTCGTCAGGGCGATAAGATCAACAAGATCACCATCACCGAGAGCTAGATTTTCAAGTCACGCTGAAATCATTGCCATCATCGCTTGATCGTTGGGGCGCAGATGAATTCATGTTTCGCCTGCGCCCGTTGCATTTAGGATGGCCGAAACGGGTTCCGACCGGATTCGCTGCGCGTGCTGCGCGCATTGCGCCCGCTGATCGCCGGGATCACCGGGATACGGATCGCGGGGCGGAGTCGTCCCTGATACGAAAAGGTATTCGTACCCCACTCGAAGGGCGCTTCCTCGTTCGGGAATGGGTCTTCCTGATTGATCTTGTGCCAAACATACGAGACGATCACGCGCAGGGTCGCCAGCACGGGCGCGGCCAGAAACGCACCGAGTACGCCTGCCGCCGCCGCGCCGACGAATACGCCGACGATGATCACAGGCAGGGGCAGATCCAGCGCGTCGCCGAGGATTTTCGGCGCGATCAAATTCCAGATGATCTGCGAAATCACCAGATTGATGCCGACCACCAGCAGCGCCAGAATCCCATGCGGCACTTCGGGGAAGGTCTGCGACCCGGTGATCAACGGGATCAGGCTGAGGGGGATCAGGGCGATAATCCCGCCAATCGTCGGGATCAGCGAGATCGTGCCGACAATCACCGCCAGAATGAAGGTGTTCGAAATGCCCATCCATGAGAGTTGGATGAAGGTCAGCACCCCAATGGCGAAGCCGATCAACACCTGCCCCCGGAAGAAACCATTCCAGACGTGGACGATCCGGTTCACCAGCAGCGCGAACTCGCGGTGATAGGCAACCGGAATCTGGCGCGAGAGCATATTCTGCGTCACGGGAATATCGAGCAGCACCAGAAACGAGACGAACAGCGCCAGCAGGAAGCTGCCGATCACGCCGGTGATGCCCGTGATCGCGGAGGTCACGGTCTGCGAAACCGAACCAAACAGCGGCAGAATCTGGTTGAGAATGCTGCCGAGCGCGACCTGCTGCGCGGAACCGGAGGTTGTCGTCTGAACGGTCGGCGGGACGAGAAAGCCGGTCGTTCGCGGCAGCGTGCCGTTGAGCAGAACGCTCTGCGCCGTGCGCACCGGGTCAGACAGGTTGATCGAGATACCGAGGATGTTGATTACGGCATCCTGCGGGCGGAGTGCTTGCAGGCTGACGACGAAATCGTTATAGCCTTGCAGCAGGCTGGCGATCAGGCTGTTGATCCCTGCGAGCAGCGATGGTATGACCAGCAGCATTCCCAGCACCATCACGATGATCAACAGCATGTAGAGCATGATCACGGAAATCGCGTAGGGGATGGGCGTGCGGCGGGCAAGCGCGCGGCTGGGAATAAACATCACGAAGGCGATCAGGAACGCGACGGTCAGCATCGGCAGGACGGGCGCGATCAGAATCAGCAGGTACAGCCCGACAATGATCAAGAGAACTGTGAGCAATTGGCGCACCCACAGACTGAATTGTGGTTGATAGTTCGGCGACTGCGCGGACATGTTACTCCTTCGGTCGTCTGAACAACGGTCGTGATCGATTACCGTGTGGCAATATCTACATTCTATGCGCTTTAACACCGAAATGAGTCAGTCGATGTGCGCGCAGTTCCAGCGATCAGATGGTCGGAGGTGGATTTAGCAGTTATATAAGAACTTTGCTAGATTCACCTTGACGCGATGCGGGGATTTTGCTATATTTTGGGCAATGATTAGCACTCTGGGTATTCGAGTGCTAAATTGTTGTGAACGGACAGCTCAAAGTCGAAAAGACTCAGGAGGCAAGAAGGATGGCTCTCAACATTCGTCCGCTGGGTGATCGTATCATTGTCGAACCCGTCGAACAAGAGGAAACTATCGCCGGGGGTATGCTGGTGCTGCCCGAAACCGCGAAGGAAAAGCCGCAGCAGGGCAAGGTTCTCGCTGTGGGCGCGGGACGCCGCGATGACGACGGCAAGCGCATCGACATGGACGTGGAAGTCGGCCAGACGGTGCTGTTCGCCAAGTACGCGGGCACGGAAGTCAAGATGAGCGGCAAGAAGCTGCTGATCATGAAGGAAAGCGACATTCTCGGAATTCTTGAATAAGCGTTCCGCACGCCTTTTTAGACAGCTAAACACCTACAGGAGAAGGAAAATATGCCTGCCAAGCAATTATCGTTCCGTGAAGACGCGCGTCGCCGCCTTCAGCGCGGCGTTGATACCGTCGCCGAAGCTGTTTCGACCACGCTCGGCCCCAAGGGGCGCAATGTCGCGCTCGACAAGAAGTTCGGCGCGCCGACCGTCACCCATGATGGTGTGACCGTCGCCAAGGAAATCGAACTGGAAGACGCTTACGAAAACATGGGCGCGCAGTTGCTCAAGGAAGCCGCGACCAAGACCAACGACATCGCCGGCGATGGCACGACCACCGCGACCGTTCTGGCTCAGGCGATTGTCAACGAAGGTCTCAAAAATGTCGCCGCTGGCGCGAACCCGATGCTGCTCAAGCGTGGCATCATGGCCGCCGCCGACGCGATTGCCAAGAACATCAAGGAACAGGCGATCCCGATCAGCACGAAGGACGAAATTGCCAACGTCGCCAGCGTTTCGGCGCAGGACAATGAAATCGGCAACCTGATTGCCGAGGTCATGGACAAGGTTGGTAAGGACGGCGTCGTCACGGTCGAGGAGAGCAAGGGTCTCGAATTCGAGACCGAGTACGTCGAAGGGATGCAGTTTGATCGCGGTTACATCAGCGCCTACTTCATCACCGCGCCGGATGCAATGGAAGCCTCGATTGAAGAACCCTACATCCTGATCTACGAAAAGAAGATCAGCGCCGCTCAGGACATCGTTCCGCTGCTCGAAAAGCTGGTTCAGATCGGCAAGCGTGACATCGTCATCATCGCCGAAGACGTGGACGGCGAAGCGCTGGCGACCCTCGTGCTCAACAAGCTGCGCGGGATGCTCAACGTGCTGGCGATCAAGGCTCCTGGCTTCGGCGACCGCCGTAAGGCCATGCTCGGCGACATCGCCATCCTGACGGGCGGCACGGTCATCAGCGAAGAGACCGGGCGCAAGCTCGAAACCGTCACCCTGAACGATCTCGGTCGCGCTGCCAAGGTCACCTCGACCAAGGAAGAGACCGTCGTCGTCGATGGCGCGGGCGATCAGAACGCCATCAAGGC
>DASZXN010000003.1:0-3310 GCA_035545875.1 Phototrophicaceae bacterium | reverse complement strand
CGGCACGGCGTTGAGCGGTCGCTCCAAAGATCGCCCCGAACTCGTCGAGACGCCCATCGCGCTCGAAACCCAGATTACCGCCCTGCCCTGTCGTGGCGGCGAAGGGCTGCTGCGCAAGCTGTTCGAGCCGCTCGGCTACACGCTGACTGCCGAACGCTACCCGCTCGATCCGGATTTTCCCGCCTGGGGCGAGAGCACCTACTACGGCGTCACGCTGACACAGACCATCCGCCTCAGCGATTTGCTGGCGCATCTCTACGTCCTCATTCCGGTGCTCGACGACGACAAGCACTACTATGTCGGCGATGCGGAAGTGGAGAAGCTGCTCAGGCACGGCGAAAGCTGGCTGAGCGCCCACCCTGAACGCACGTTGATTACCCGACGCTACCTCAAGCATCAGCACAGTCTGACCAACGCAGCGCTGGCTCGGCTGGTCGAAACCGAAACGTCGCAAATCGAGGAAGTCACCGCCCAGCATGATCGTGAAGAAACCATCGTTGAGGACAAGCTCAGCCTGCATCAGCAGCGGCTCGGCGCAGTTCTGGCAGTACTCAAAGGCAGCGGCGCAAAGCGCATCCTCGATCTCGGTTGCGGTGAGGGGCGCTTACTTCAGTTGCTCATGAAGGAGAAGCAGTTCACGACCATCCTCGGCATGGATGTGTCGCATCGCGTCCTCGAAATTGCTGCCGAACGTCTCAACTTCGAGCGCCTGCCGCCGATGCAGCGTGAGCGGATCAGCCTAATTCACGGCTCGTTGATGTACCGTGATGTCCGTCTCAGCGGCTTCGATGCAGCAGCCTGTGTCGAAGTCATCGAACACCTCGATCCACCGCGTCTGGCTGCTTTTGAGCGCGTCGTCTTCGAGTTCGCTCACCCACCGCTGATCGTCATCACGACACCCAACGCCGAGTACAACGTTATGTGGGAATCGCTGCCCGCCGGGAAGTTCCGCCACCGCGATCACCGTTTCGAGTGGACGCGCGCCGAATTCGAGGCGTGGGCGCGCAAGCAGTGTGAGCGCTTCGGCTACGAGGTGCGCTTCATGGGCATCGGAGATGCCGACGCACAGGTCGGCGCACCGAGTCAAATGGCGGTGTTTGAGCAATCTCTGGATTGAATGTTCAAACTAATATCCTGAAAATAGAAGTATTCTAAGCGTATCGAACCCAAAATAATGTCTACAAGGGAATCACTATGACAAAACTGAATCAGATTATCGCAGTCGAAAAAGGTGTGAAAAGCCAGGCACTACGCGACTTGACTGACGCGCATCAACTTCTGCAAAAAACTTCCATGCTCTCTGGCATCGCGCGTTCCTACCGTCCGCGTGACGAAGAAGGTGAGCAGCTTCCACCTGAATCGACCAAAGTGCAGGTCAAAGCTGAGGAAGTCATCCGCAAAACGACCGAAATCATGACCCGCCTCTTCGATGTGACTGCGACTAAAGACTGGGCGAATACTCAGGCTAAAGCAGATGTCGTTGTCGATGGGGAGGTGCTGCTGGCCCAGGTTCCTGCGACCTATTTGCTCTTTCTCGAGAAGCAGTTGGTCGATTTGAATACCTTCGTGCGCAAGCTGCCTGTCCTTGATGCGGCGGAAACCTGGGTTTTTGACACTTCCGCTGATACCTGGGCAACAGAAGCTGTCCAGACACAGCGCACCAAGAAAATTCCGCGTAATCACGTGAAAGCCGAAGCGACCGAGCATCACCCGGCACAGGTTGAAGTCTACTACGAAGACGTGACCGTCGGTTACTGGCGCACGGTGAAATTTTCCGGGGCGCTTCCGGCGCAGCGTATTAACGAACTGATCGAACGCGTTGAGAAGTTACAGCAAGCGGTCAAATTCGCCCGTGAAGAAGCCAATAACCTCGAAGTCACCGATCAGAAAGTGGGTGAGAAATTCTTCAAGTATATTTTCGGTTCGTAATTGATCTGCTCCCAGGCTTGGCCTATAATGGGTCATGGAGCAACACAAGCTGAAACTGAAGCTCAGGCTGATGTATCATCCGCAAAGTGTGGGTTCGAATCCCACCCCTGCCACCAAACCTATACATGGCGGGGTAGCCCAACGCAGGCAGAGGCGGCGAGGTGATCACCCAACGCTCAAACTCTTGCTCCAGCTTCAGCATTCACCGCCGAACGCCAAATCGACCGTCAGAGACGATCATTGTCGGATACGAGTGCAATTCTCGTCTGACCCGCCTAGAGATACATTACATGGGTCGGTAGTTTAATAGAAAAACACGACGAGCTAAGAACTGATCTCCGACTTAAACGTGTTGGCGTGCGCAAATGGGCGGTACTCCGAAGCCTGGGGGCTGGCTACGCCCTCAGGCTTCTTTTTTCTAGGACGAATAATCGTGAACATCACCATTCCTGACTTCTCGCTCGTCGTGCTGATCGGCACATCCGGCAGCGGCAAATCGACCTTTGCGCGCAATCACTTCCGTCCCACCGAAGTCATCTCATCGGATTTCTGTCGGGGACTCGTGTCCGATGACGAGAACGATCAGGCTGCGACCAAAGACGCTTTCGCTCTGCTCCACTACATCGCCGCCAAACGGCTGGAGCGCATGAAGCTGACGGTCATCGACGCCACCAACGTTCAGCCGGAGGCTCGTAAGCCCTTGATCGCGCTCGCCCGCGAATATCATGCCCTGCCCGTCGCCCTCGTCCTCGACCTGCCGGAGCGCATCAGCTTCGCCCGTAATCAGGCGCGTCCCGACCGCGATTTCGGCATCCACGTCATTCAGCGTCAGCACAGCGACCTCAAGCGCTCGCTGCGCGGGCTGGAGCACGAAGGATTCCGCCGCGTTTTTGTCCTGCGCAGCGAAGATGAGATCGCCAGCGCCGTTATCGAGCGCGAGCCGCTTTGGAACAATCGCAGCGCGGAGCATGGCCCGTTCGACATTATCGGCGACGTGCATGGGTGCTTCGATGAACTTGTGCTGCTGCTCGAAAAGCTCGGCTATACGGTCGATGTAGATAATTTCCGTATCAATCCGCCCGCCGGACGCAAAGCCGTATTTTTGGGCGATCTGGTGGATCGCGGGCCGAAGATTCCGCAGGTCTTGAAGCTGGTCATGAACATGGTCGCCGCCGGAACCGCGATGTGTGTCCCCGGCAACCACGACATCAAGCTGGTCAAGGCGCTACGGGGCAAAAAGGTTCAGATTACGCACGGCCTCGCCGACTCGTTGGCGCAGTTGGAAGCCGAATCGCCGGAGTTTCGCACACAGGTCGCCGATTTCCTGCACGACCTCACCAGCCATTATCTGCTCGATGACGGCAAACTGGTCGTCGCTCAT
>DASZXN010000002.1:0-4701 GCA_035545875.1 Phototrophicaceae bacterium | reverse complement strand
TTGAGCCGGTGTGTTTTTGCCCTCATCCCCTAGCCCTTCTCCCTCAGGGAGAAGGGAGAACAACGGGTCAGCAGGATTTTAAGTCTCTCGCCCTGAGAGGGTTTCTGAAAACTCCCTCGAATGGGCGGTATTTCTCCCGCTCTCCAGAAACGCTCTGAGGGAGAGAGATTTAGAGTGAGGGCTTAACTTGATGCGCATGGGCGTTCAATTGAACGCCCCTACAGACACGCAGACCATTGTAAGGGCGTAACATGTTACGCCCGTTTTTAAAGAATTATGGGGACAGCATTAGGCAAGCTGTGCATCGAGAATTGAGCGGAACCGCGCTAACTGCGCCTGATCCACCGGGATTGCCGCGTCCTGATTGAACCGCTGCCCCATCTCCGACATGAAATCGAGCGCGAACAGCGCCGTATACAGGTGAACCGCGCGTTCCTGATCCGCTGTCAAATGCAGCAGCGCCGCCCACTCGTCGGTGTAGGTTAAGTCGTAGCCGCGTGCGAGCAGCGCCATGCGCGTCAGGCTGAGCGTGAACAGTGGATCGCCATACGCGACCATATCGACATCAACGATCCCGCTCAGAGCGCCGTTGCGATCAATCAGCACATTTTTGGTGGTCGTGTCGTCGAGAAAGCAGGTCGGCGGCACGCGCTCGAAGTAGCTTTTGTGCGCGTCAATCGCCTTGCGCAGCCGCGCGAACGCCGCGCTTTCGTCCAACTGCGCGCTGTTCAGCCGCCCCGCGCTGCGTCCGAGACTCCCTTCGAGCACGCCGAGCCACGACGCACGCAGCCCCGGATCATCCGGGGAAAGGGCGAAGCCGTAGCCCTTGCCGAGTGGCAAACTCGCTGCTGCCTGCTGAATGGCGACGATTCGTTCGGCCAGCGCGTGTTTCTGCGCCGCCGAGAGGCGCGGATAGACCGCATCCAAATCCCGGCCATGCAGCCGCTCCATGATCAGCACCGGAAAGCCGAACTGCGCCTCATCCAGCGATGAAAAATAGGGCATCGGCAGCGGCACACCGCGACTCTTGAGCGGCTCGTACCAGCGCAGCGCCCCCGCGAAATGCGCTTTCATGTCAGGCCGCGTCAGCCGGATCACCAGCGCCTCACCGTCGGTCGTCACCACGTCATAGACGTAATGCGCCAGCCCCGTCGGAAAGCGGCGGATCGTCCTGATCTCTTTGCCGAGCGCGATGCGCAAAATGCGCCGCGCGTCCTGTTCGGTGGGTGCGTTCATCGGTTCAATCCGAAGGTTAGGGTATATTCACCAGCGCGGCGCAAATTGAGCGACGGCTTTCCGTCCGTTCGTCCGCCATGCGCCGTCGGTTTGATCGAGCGTTTCCGCCAGTCCCGCTTTCAGCCCGACAATCGGATTACTCTTCAGGGTGCGCAGCGCCAGCAGCGGCACGGGGAAATAGGCGCTCACGGATTGGATCGGAGTCTCAGGCGGCCAGAGCGCATCCCCGACGATCCGGCGATAATTGGCGTCCCCTTTGAAGATCACGAGCGCGGCGTGCGCGAAAAAGCTCTCGAAGCGCGGCGGCATCTGCCAGAGAAACCACGCCGAGTTCCAGTATACGTCCGGTTCAATCAACAGCCGACCGTCCAGCAGCGCCGCTTGCAAGCGTGTCCCGACCTCTTTGCCCGCGTCGCCGAAACCTTTGGTCAGGTCGCCACGTCCGGTCATCTCCGCGAGAAAGGTCAGCGCGTCGCCGTAAGTCGCGTCGCTGACGAAGGTCGGATGTCGCTTGACGTGCAGCACCACCCGCTCGGCGATTCCGTCGAGCAGCGTATCGACCACCGCGAAATCGAGCGCCAGTTCCGTCCCCGCGTTGTCCATGACGATATGCACTTCGCCCGGCTCGCGCCTGAGCAGATATTCGACCACTGCCTGCCGATCATCGACCAGCAAATCGGCGCTCGATCCGCCCGTGCCGTGCGCCGCTGCCGCCGAGTAGCTCAGGTCGATACGATTGCCCCAGATCGCGTGCAGCAGCACCTCGTACAGGCGTTCTTCACCCGGCGCGACGCTCAACGCCAATTCGAGCGCCTGTCGCAGCCCTGCGCTCTTGATTTCCTCGATCTTGTTCGGCGCGAACGGATCGCGCCCGTTTTTCGGCCACTGGGTCGCTTCGATCAGCAGGCGATAGAGATACGTCTCCGCGAAGAACCACTCGGTATTCAGCCACGTTTCGCCCGCATGTCGCGCATACAGCCGCTGCCAGACCGGATCACTGATCGGCGGAATCGGCGCGCCGCTTTCCACGTCGTGCGCCAGTCGTTCAAGCGCGGCGAGGATCGCGGCAGGATAGTCAGGATTGCGCGCCGCCGTGTCGCGGACAATTTTCGGGACGCGCACGCGCATCGTATGCGCGGCGAAAGCGTCGCTGCCATCGGTACGGATTGGTTTTGGCCGGGCTTCAGACATGCTTTTTTCGCAGAATAATCTTTGCGTCTATCTTAAGCGCGGCGCAGGCTGCCAGCAAGCCCAGGTCTGTCCAGGTTGGCAGCCCGGTGGAAAAGTTATATAATTTGACATAATTGCGAGCGCTTTTCTAAGTGAATGATCTTTTTCTGAACCTGATCACCAGCGCAGACGACGAGGGGCGGAGTCGGTTGACGATTTACGGCATGAGGGGCGATTCCAACGGAATCGAATGCCAGGGTGAGCAGCGCTCGTACCATCAGAGGTCAAAGGATAACGGTTGACACAACAATTCGAGCATCAGCGCGGTCATCTGCTGATCGTGGACGATGATGAGAGCATCCTCAAGGTACTCAAGCGGCAGTTTCGGCACACCTACGCCGTGTATACCGCCACCAGCGCCGAGGCGGGCGATCAGATCATGCGCGCCACGCCGATTCAGGTGATCATTTCCGATCAGCGGATGCCGGGCATGAGCGGCACGGAATTTTTCAGCAAAATCAAAACCGAATTTCCCGATGCCGTGCGGCTTTTGCTGACCGACGATGCTGACCCGCAGGCGCTGATCGCGGCGAGTAACGACGGCAGCATCTTCCGCTGCATCGTCAAGCCCTGGAACGCGCTCGATCTGACCACGACCGTCCGCGAAGCCTTTGAGCGCAACAGCCTGATTATCCAGAACCGCCACCTGATTCAGCAGTTGCAGGAGGCCAACGCGCAGCTAGAGCAGCGCGTCAGCGAGCGTACCGCCGAACTCGAAGAGGCCAATGAGCGCCTGCAAGCGCTGGTCGCGCAGAAAAACGCCTTCCTCGGCATGGCGGCTCACGACCTGCGCACGCCGCTGACGGTAATTCAGGGCTTCACCGATCTGCTCGTGCATCCGCGCGTCACGCCGGAAGAAACCGGCGAATTCGTGGACATCATCCGCGAGACGCTCGGCCAGATGCTGAATCTGCTCGATGACATCCTCGACATCACGGCGATTGAATCCGGCAAGCTGACCCTGCGCCCGCAGGAGATTCGCCTCGACAAGTTCGTCCAGCGCATCATCAAGCTCAATCGCTACGTCGGCACGCAGAAGAACATCAAGCTGGTCGCAGACATCGAACCAGAGTTGCCGCCGCTGACCGTCGATCCGCAGCGCATCGAGCAAGTCCTGAATAATCTGATCGGCAACGCCTTCAAGTTCTCGCACCCGGATACCACCGTGACAGTCCGTGTGCGCCGCGTTGACGGCTCGGTTGAATTCTCGGTGGCAGATCAGGGGCAGGGCATCCCCGCCGACGAGATCGACAAGGTGTTCGGCGAATTTCAGCGCGTTAGCACCAAGCCCACCGCCGACGAACACAGCACGGGGCTTGGCCTGTCGATCTGCAAGCGCATCGTTGGGCTGCACGAAGGCGAAATCGGCGTCGAAAGCACGGTGGGTGTCGGCAGCCGCTTCTACTTCACCCTGCCCATCCACGAGCGCGAGGGTCAGCCGCAGTAAGCGCCCAGTTTCGCAACCCGGTTTGACCACCTCACGTATTGCTGTTCATCAGGAAGCAGCGTGAGGATAAAAAGATGGTACGCAGTGAGCGAAATTCAGTGGGCGGCCTCCTCCTGATTGGACTCGGCGCTCTGATTCTGCTGGTTGAAATTTTCAACGTGAGTTTATGGTCACTGCTCGGCTTTTCGTGGCCGGTTTTCGTGCTCATCCCCGGCGTGATCTTTCTGGCGCTGGCGGCGAGCGGCACGCGCAAGCTGGCCGGGTTCGTCTTCCCCGGCGCGATCATCACCGGCACAGGGGCGATCCTCTGGTATCAGCAGTTGACCGATCACTGGGAAAGCTGGGCCTACATGTGGACGCTCTACCCGGCTTTCGTTGGCCTGGCGCTGATATTCTTCGGCGTGCGCACCGCCGAAGACAAGGCGCGCGAAGTCGGACGGGCAATGGTCAATTACAGCATCATCGCGTTTCTGGCCTTCGGCGCATTCTTCGAGCTGTTCATCTTCCACAGCAATGGCGCGCACATGGGCTGGATGATCCCGCTGGCGCTGATCGTGTTCGGCGGGCTGCTGTTCTTCGGCGGGCGCGGCGACAAGGCCAAGCGCAAGTTTGGGGCGAACTTCCCGCAGCCCCGGCGCGATGGTTATTTCTCGCCCCGCAACGATCTTCAGCGCCGCATCGATGAAGCCATTGCCGAGCCTGATCCCGTCAAGCCAGCCGACCCGCAAAAGTTCGTGTAAGCCGTCGCAGAAATATCACGACATTTTCGTAGGGGCGACCTGGCAGGT
>DASZXN010000001.1:0-3694 GCA_035545875.1 Phototrophicaceae bacterium | reverse complement strand
GGAAATACTGTCGGCAATCGTGTGCGCATCGACGGGCTGCATGTCGCGCACGTCCATCCCGGATTTCCAGGCATCGACCAGCGGCGAACTGCCCTCTGTTTGTACACCGATCAGGCGCGGAATCCTCTCGATCCAGCCGAGTTCGCGCAGGTCGTAGAAGCCTTTGTAAACGCCCGCGATGATATTGCCGTCGCCGACGCTGACCATGACGACATCTGGCACGTTCCAGTCGAGTTGTTCAGCGATTTCATAGGCAACGGTCTTTTTGCCCTCGACGGTGTACGGATTAATGCCGGTATTGCGGCAGTACCAGCCTTCGCTCAGGCAGAGTTCGTAGCACAGGTCAAAAGCGACGTCATACGAGGCTTCGACCAGCACAACGGTCGCGCCGTAGACGAGCAACTGCGCGATTTTGGCTTCGGGAGCGGTCGCCGGGACGAAGATGATCGTCTCCATCTGCATCGACGCACCGATCCCCGCCAGCGCCGCCGCCGCGTTGCCTGTGCTGGCGGTACTGACGATCTTGACGCCCATTTCCGCTGCACGCGCGACGACCAACGCACTAGCACGATCCTTGAGCGATCCGGTCGGGTTCAGACCATCATCTTTGAGCCATGCCTCTTGGATTCCCAAATCGTCAGCGAGGCGCGGCGTATGATAGAGCGGCGTATAGCCGACTCGGAGCGGCGGAACCGTCGATTTAGCACCAATGGGCAGCAAATCCTTGTAGCGCCACATCGACGGTTCGGTACGCGGGGCGTCACGGTCAATCTGCGCCTTCAGAGCATCGTAGTCATACAAAACGTCGAGCGTGCCAATTTGCCCATCAATCGGACAGGTGTACTGCACCTCATCCGGTGAAAACTCGTGCCCGCAGACGCTACATTTCAACTTCAAGACTTTTGCCATCGAAGTACCGTTTCAGTTTTTCAGCGTAAGGTAAACGCTCTTCAGGCGTTGTCAGCCGCCGCTGGAAGGTGAGATCGTACAGGTAATCATGATTGTAACGTGGAAAAACGTGAAGGTGGTAATGGAAAACTTCCTGATAGCCAGCAGGCTCGTTGTGCTGGCGCGTCGATGTCCCCTCCGCACCGTAGACTTCTTTGAAAGCAATGGCGATCTGGCGCGCTAGTTCATGCACGTAAATGGCCGTGAATGGGGTGAGATCGTAGATGTTTTCGATGTGGCGGTTCGGGATGATGATCACGTGACCGGGATTGTTCGGCCACCAGTGTGACGCGATGAACGCCGTCACGACGTGATCGCGGTAAATCACGTCGTCCGCCTGCGTATAGCCTTCGAATATCCCTTGCGCGACCTTGCAGAAGGGACAATCATAGTTTTCGGGCGCATGACTGTAGCTCATCCGGGGACGATCCTTGTGCCGGCGTCGCCACGCAGCGCTCGCGCCAAATTAGGCGGATCGGTGATAATGGCCTGCGGGCCACCCATACGCACGAACTCGACTGCCGCTTCGATCTTGGGCAGCATACTGCCCGCCGCGAAATGCCCCTCCCCGATGTACTGCTCGGCTTCCGCGAGCGTCATTTGTGCGAGCATCTTCTGATCGGGCTTGTTGAAATTGAGCGCGACCTGCTCGACTCCGGTCGAGATCACGAACAAATCGGCGCGGAGCATCTGCGCGAGCAAGCTGCTGGCGCGATCCTTGTCGATGACGGCGTTCGCGCCTTTCAGATTGCCCTGCGCGTCGCGGATCACGGGGATGCCGCCGCCACCAACCGCGATCACGATGTAGTCGTTCATGATCAGCGCGCGAATGGCGTTAATCTCCTGAATCGTCAGCGGCTTGGGCGAGGCGACCACGCGCCGCCAGCCCCGCCCTGCGTCCTCGACGACCTTCCAGCCTTCCGCTTCGTAGCGGCGGGCTTCCGGCTCGGTCATGAAGCCGCCAATCGGTTTGGAGGCGTTCTGGAAGGCCGGATCGTGGGCATCGACGCGCACCTGCGTGACCATCGTGACAATCGTGCGGTTGATGCCGAGCCGCCGCAGCGCATTATCGAGCGACTGCTGAAGCATGTAGCCGATGCTGCCCTGCGTATCCGCGACGATCAGATCGAGCGGGACAGGATGCACCTCTTTCGAGGCGAGTTCGGCGCGACGCAGGATAAAACCAACCTGCGGCCCGTTGCCGTGCGTGATGATCACGCTCCAGCCCTCGGCGATCATGCTGGCGATGTGCTCGCAGGTGACGCGCACCGCCTCCCATTGATGCTGCACGTCGGGCTGTTTGGGGTCTTGTATCAAAGAGTTGCCGCCAATGGCGACGGCGGCGAGTTTTCCGACCATAAGCACTTGTTCTCCAAAATTTATGAGGATGTGGAGTGGCTGTCTGGTTCCTGCGCCCGCTCCCACATATATTCGAACTGACTCATCCAGTAGGCGTACCAGCGATCCGATTTGTCGCGCGTGAGTTCGATATTCATGCGCTTATCGACCGATTCGTGATGGAAGCCGTGAAACTCGACGATGATTTGCCCATCGCGCAGGTCGGGATCGACGGCGACGAGGCTGAAGCCCGGCCCATAGTCGAGCAGGCGATACTCGAAGCTGCCGGGAACCTGCCAGCTTTTCATCAGGTCAAGCTGGTGCATCATCCGGGTGAGTTCTTCAGCCATGTGCTGCATCTGAAAATCAACGCCTTGATCCAACTGCTTGATCAGAATATCGACGGCGGCTTCGTTGGCAGGATTCTGGACAATCACGCGAAATTCGCCGTCGGCACGTGACAAAATCTCACGGCGGATCGCGTTGGCGTGTTCCGGTCGCAGCACGTTGGCGGCGGACGGCGCGTAAATCCAGAGCTTGCGTGCCCCTTTGATGCGCTCGGTAAATATGCCGAGGCTGGCGCGGTCGTTCAAATAATCGTCGAGCGAGGCCGCGCGGGTGTTCTCCGACGAGATGTTGAGCACGAGCAAGCACAACGCCGCCAGAATCACCGCCGTGATGAATTTTTCCGGCACGTCAATCGGCAGCAGCGTGAGGACGAGCAAAATCAGCGCCACGCTGGAGATCACGTAGCTGTCGAGGTTGCGCCGCGCCTTGACATCATCGAGCACACGGCGAATGAAGCGTTGGAAGGAAACCATGAAGCAATTAGCCTTTAGCGGTTAGCTTTTAGCCAGTAAAGCGCGCAGTTCGTCACGCGAATCGGGTAAGTCGAAAAAGAATGAAAACATATTGGTCGGAATTGTCCAGAAGCGATCAGTGTCAACAATCACGGTTAACAATTGCCGCTGACGTGTTGGCTTAACGACTGTACCCAACATTTTGTCAGGAATATAGAAGCGCCGAGTCGATAGACGGCCTGCAACATCGCGATAAGAGAGTATCGGCGTCACTCCAAATTGAGCAAACTCATAGTCGGCGTTGCCAAGATTATCCCTTGTTCTTGGATAGAAAACCCGATTGAGGCTTTCTCGTGCAAGCAGATGGACGCTCAGCGGCTTCAGACGATCCGACTGCAATAAGGTGATGACGGTTTGCAAGTCCAGTTTTGCAAGGTGCGTGGCAACTTCCGGTGAGCTAGAGCTATTCAATTCGCCTACCAAGAAATCGATTGTTGTTGGCAGAATGTCGTCGCTTGTGCCAAACCATCTGCCGTCGGTCGCAAGATCAACCAAATCAAGCGCAACTTCAACACGAACCGACTGAAGTCCCTGATTCTCAGCCATTT